>NZ_JBMQQZ010000107.1:0-61256 GCF_057362025.1 Bordetella sp.
CACCATCAGCATCTGCTTGAACAGCTGCGGCGACTGCGGCAAGGCGAAGAACTGGCCGGCGTTCACGCGCGAAGGCACCAGATAGTCGCGCGCGCCTTCGGGCGTGCTCTTGGTCAGCATCGGCGTTTCGATATCGATGAACCCCAGCGAATCCACGAACTTGCGCACTTCGATGGAGACGCGATAACGCAGCATCAGGTTGCGCTGCATCTGCGGACGGCGCAGGTCCAGCACGCGGTGCGTAAGGCGCGTGGTTTCCGACAGGTTGTCGTCATCCAGCTGGAAGGGCGGCGTGACCGACGGGTTGAGGATTTCCACTTCCTTGCACAGCACTTCGACTTCGCCGGATGCCAGTTCGGCATTGGCCGTGCCTTCCGGGCGCAGGCGCACCAGGCCGGTGACACGGATGCAGAACTCGTTGCGCAGGCGCTCGGCAGTCGCGAAGGCGGCGTTGTCGGGGTCGAAAACGATCTGCGCCAGGCCCGCGCGATCGCGCAGGTCGATGAAGATGACCCCGCCGTGGTCGCGGCGGCGGTTTACCCAGCCGTACAGGGTAACGGTCTGACCGAGGTGGTCACGGCAAACCTGGCCGGTGTAGCAGGTACGCATTGCGGGATGACTCCGTTTCTACTTTGTTGGGGCGCCTTGGAGCGTCACGATAATGGATCGAGGAGCGGGCTGCACGCCCGCCCGGATTGTTCATTCAGGGGGGGTGTCACCGCGCTGGCGCACGCCGGGCGCGGTGGGAATTTCGGTGGGCCGGTCCACGGGGGCCGGAGGCGGCGGCGCTACCACACCCATGGAGACGACATACTTCAGGGCGGAATCCACACTCATGTGCAGGTCCACGACTTCGGCGCGGGGCATCATCAAGAAGAACCCGGAGGTCGGATTGGGCGTGGTCGGGACGTAGACGCTGACGTGGTCGCCGGGAAGGTGAGTCGCCACTTCGCCGCTGGGCGTGCCCGTCAGGAAAGCGATCGTCCAGGAACCCTGGCGCGGATACTGCACCAGCACGGCCTGGCGGAAAGCCTGGCCGTTCGGCGCCAGTACGGTGTCGCTGACCTGCTTGACCGAGTTGTAGATGGAACGCACCAGCGGGATGCGGCCGAGCAGCTTTTCCCACTGCTCGAGCATGGTGCGGCCCAGCAGGTTGGCGGCGAAGACACCGGTCAGCAGCACGACCAGGATGACCAGCACGAAGCGGAAACCCGGGATATCGATGCCGAACAGGGATTGGGCGGACAGGAAACCCGGGACGAAGCCTTCCAGGGTGGCAATCAGGACGCCCAGCACCCAAACGGTGATCACCAGCGGCACCCAGATCAGCAGGCCGGTGATGAAGTACTTCTTGAAAATGCGCATCGCCATAGCGGCCGCGTCAGGAAGTCGCCGCGGGGGGTGCGGCGGGCGTGGCAGCAGGCGTGGCGGAGGGCGTGGCTGCGGGCGCCGCGTCGCCGGACTTGGCCGCGCCGCTATCGGCGGTGGCGCCGCCCGTCTTGGCGTCGCTCTTGGCGCCGGCGGACGATGCGCTGTTGCCGTTGTTGCGGAAATCCGTGACGTACCAGCCGGAGCCCTTCAATTGGAAACCGGCCGCGGTCACTTGCTTGGTGAACGCGCTGGCGCCGCACTCGGGGCATACCGTGAGCGGAGCGTCGGAGATCTTCTGCAGCACATCCTTGGCGTGTCCGCAGCTGCTGCATTTGTAAGCGTAGATAGGCATTCAATCCACTCCCTGGCCGCCGGCACGAAAGAACCCGCCCACGGGCGCCGTTCGGAACAAACGGAACGCAGCAGGAGCGGGGCCGGCAAAAGTATGGGAAAGTCTTGAATTTTAGCGGGTTTTTGCCGCCGGCCTGTGAAGGCGGGGCGCCGGCTGGCGCGTGCCCGGTCCGGATAGCGCCGGCGACGCCTATCTATATCGGCAACAGGAACATACCCGCCGCCACCAGCGTCGGCAGCAATGCCGACAGGAACAGCCGCCCGGCGGCAATGCTGCCGTCCGGGAAATGGTTCTTCAGGATGGAGAACCCCGCCGGATTGGGTGCGTTGGCGATGACGGTGAGGCCGCCGCCGGTGACCGCGCCGGCCACCAGCATGTACCGCCACACATCGTTGGTGCCCTGCACCAGGGAGCCCAGATAGGTCAGCGC
The DNA here is from genome assembly GCF_057362025.1 of Bordetella sp. NCBI lineage: Bacteria > Pseudomonadati > Pseudomonadota > Betaproteobacteria > Burkholderiales > Alcaligenaceae > Bordetella > Bordetella sp. Next base: position 2,154 of record NZ_JBMQQZ010000107.1, read on the forward strand.
CGCATTGTCGGTAATGGCCGTCAGCGCAGTGGCGCCCCAGAAGAGCACGGTGGGGGACAGGCCGCCCAGCAGGTCCTGCAGCCACCATTGCTGCAGACCGCCCAGCACCACCAGGCCGGCGAGGAAAAAGCCGACCATCAGGCCCTCTTTGATCATCAGGCGGCTCTGGTGCCGCCTGTAGGCTTCCGTAAAACCGATGAACAGCATCAGCAAGCCCAGGAAGATGGCGGGATGATGGGCGTTGAGCACCACGCCGACCAGGAAGACCAGATGGACGGCGATGACCGGCAGGGGTACCGGGGCGCGCTCGGAGTCGAGGACCGGCGCGTCCCGGCCGGCGGTGCGCAGCACGTCGCGGCAAACGAAAGTCAGCACGCCGGCGTTGATGAAGACCGCGACCGCGGCTCGCCAGCCGAAATGCGTCGCCATGTGGGCGGCATCCCAGCCGAAGGTGGAAGCCACCATCAGGACCGGCGGGGCGGCGTAGGAAGTCAGCACGCCGCCGATGGATACATTGACGAACAAGACGCCGAGCGTCAGGTACTTGAAACCGGCGCGCCCGCTGACGCGGAAATAGGCATCGCGAAGCAGAATCGCGGCCAGCGTCATGGCGGCCGGCTCGGTAATGAAGGAGCCGCACAGCGGGACCACCGACAGCACCACGAAATAGGTACTCAGTTCATTCCGTATCGGCAGGACGCGGGCGATGCCGCGGACGATGGCGTCGACGAACTCCAGGATGGGGCGGCTGGCGGCCACCACCATGATGGCGAACACGAACAGCGGCTCGGTGAAGTTGCGCGTGTCCATGTACTCGATCGCCTTGCCGGTCCCCCCCAGCAGGGCCATGCTGACGATCAGCGCCACGGCCCACACGCCGAACACGGCCTCGACTTCGGCCAGCAGATGCCAGACGCCGGCATGCGGGCCGTTGCGGTGGGCCAGCCGCGCGAAGAAGGGAACCGAAAAGGTATGCAGGACGGCGATGGCGAACAGCAGGGTGGCGATCAACTCGATCGGAGTGGGCATGCGTGGGGGTCCCTTATGTATTGTTTTGCGACGGCCGGCCAGACGCGCGGGGCTGCCGGTGCTCGTGCGCGAGGCGTTGGGCGACTATACATAATTTGTCCCGCCGGTTTCGCCGGGGCCGCGTTGAATCCGGCCATCCGGGACACGGGCAGTCCAGCCCGGCGGCGCCGTTTCGACGGGCGCCGTCCGGCGATCCCAGTTGCGACAGACGGCGATAGAATGTACTAATCATGTATTTCAATTCAGGGTTTACCCGGGTGATATGCCCAATGAAGCGCCGGTTATAAAGGTGTTTTGTATTTTTAATGTACGAAAACATGAAAATCGCACTGATAGGTTGCGGCGAGGTGGGGCGTTGCTACGCGCAGGCGTGGCGCAGCCGGGGACACGAGATATACGCCGTCTGCGAGCTGCGCGACGACGCTGAAATGCGAGCTACCGCAAGCGGCTATGGCGCCGCCCTGCACGCGGCGCCCGGCACGTGGCTGGCCGACGCCGACCTCGTCGTTTCGGCGGTCTACGGACGCGCGGCGCTGGCCGTGGCGAGCCAGGCCCTGCCGCACTTGCGCCCGGATGCGCTGTACGCCGACTTCACCACGGCCAGCGCCGCCGACATGCGTGCCGCGGCGGAGATCGCCGCCGGCCGCGCCATCGCCTTCGCCGATGTGGCCATCATGGGCGCCATCGCGCTGCTGGGCGATCGCACGCCCTTGCTATGCGCCGGTACCGGCGCCGCCGCCGCCGCGGCTTTCGCCAGCGACGGCGGCGCGCCCGCACGAGCCATCGCCGGACAGGCCGGCGATGCGGTCCGCCTGAAACTATTGCGCAGCATCATGACCAAGGGCATGGAAAGCCTGACCGTCGAATGCCTGGTGGCGGCCGAGCGCATGGGCCTGCGCGACGCCTTGTACGAGGTCTTGTCCGACATCGACCGGACACCGCTGACGGCCTTCATGGATTCCTTCGCGCGTTCGCACGTGCTGCACGCCCCGCGCCGGCTGGCCGAGGTCGGGGAAGCCCGCGAACAGTTGGTCGAGGCCGGCCTGCAACCCCTGGTGCTGGATGGCGTGGAGCGCCTGTTCGCGCGCACGACGCGCGGTATCGAAGCCGCGCGCGCGGCCAACGGCGGTGCGCCGCCGGAGGTCCCCGACACCCTGCCGGCGCGGCTGGCCTGGCTGACCACGCTGGCCCGGCAGCCCTGATGATTCCCGCCGCAAGCGGGCGCCATGGGGCGCCCGGGCGGCACCCATAACAAGGTCGTGAGGAAGACAATGCGAAACATGTTCAAGCGTATGACCGCCGCGGCGGTCCTGGCCACAGGTGCCGCCGCGCTGGCGGCGCCCGGTGCAGCGGGTGCGGCGGATGCGGCGGGTGCAGCCGGCCTGGGCGGCGCCCCCATTACTTTCATCTCTCCGTTCCCGCCCGGCGGCGGTACCGATACCCTGACGCGCATGGTCGGCACGGCCATCAGCCAGGACACCGGCTGGAACGTCGTGGTGGAAAACAAGCCCGGCGCCGGCGGCAATCTTGCGCTGGACGCGACCGCGCGTGCCCGTCCCGACGGCCATACCCTGGTCATGGCGCAGACCGACAACATCGTCCTGAACCCCTGGCTGTACCGCAAGCTGACGTACGACACGTTCAAGGACTTCAAGCCGGTGGGCCTGGTGGCCTCGTCGCCCAGCGTCTTCGTGGTGCTGCCCAACTCTCCGTTCAAGACGCTGGACGACGTGGTGAAGGCCGCTCGGGCCAAGCCCGGCCAGGTATCGCTGGGTATCCCCGGGATCGGCGGCAGCGGCGATTTGATCGGCCACCTGTGGCGCAAGGCGGCCGGCATGGAGCTGATGCATGTGCCCTATAGAGGCTGGGGGCAGGCGTTTCCGGACCTGATGAGCGGCCGGATCGCCTTGTACACGGGATCGGTGGCGACCCTGCTGTCGCAGATCAAAGGCGGCCAGGTCCGCGCGCTGGCGGTCGTGGCCGACAAGCGTTCGCCCGCCCTGCCCGACGTCCCCACCTTCGCCGAAAGCGGCTTTCCAACCATCACCCAGACCATCTGGTGGGGCCTGATGGCACCGGGCAAGACGCCCGACGACGTGGTCGCCGCCCTGAACACCGCGCTGAATCGCAGCCTGCGGAAACCGGCGCTGGTGCGCAAGCTGGAAGAAGCCGGCTACAGCGTCATGGGTGGAACGCCGCAGGATTTGGCCCGGCGCTATCGCACCGACTATGAGGTGTTCGGCAAGGTCGTTCAGGAAGCCGGCATTCCGAAGCAATAAGGGAAGCGGCCGGCGTCACGCGCCGGCATCCCGCCCGGCGGCGCGGCCCGGCGCCGCGCCGCCGGCCGTCCTGCGATGGTTGCGGAACAGCAGATGGGTGGCCGCCAGATGCAGCCGCATGGCGGCCTCCGCGCAGGCGGGGTCGCGCGCGCGCAGCGCCGCGATGATCTGGCGGTGGTGCTCCACGCTGGCCAGCATGTCCTCCCTGCCATAGAAATAGAACGAGCCGATGATGATCGGCATGTCGAGCAGGTGTTCCACCAGCGCGCGCACGCGCGCGGACTGCGCCGCGTCGATCAGCGCATGGTGGAAGCAGTTGTTGTGCTGCTGGACCCGCTCCACGCGGTCGGGGTCGTCCGATTCGACCGCCACGCGCATGGCGTGGTTGATCCGCTCCAGCTCGTCCATCTGTTCCGGCGTGGCCCGCGCGGCGGGCGCGCGCGCGGCATAGGGCTCGAGCAGGAGCCGCAATTCGAACGCTTCGTCGATATCGCGATCCAGCCATCCCAGCACCACCGTGCCGCGCCGGCCGTCGCGCTTGACCAGCCCGTCGGCGGCCAGGCGCTCGATGGCGTTGCGCACGGGTGTGCGGCTGACGGACAGCTCGCTGGCGATGTGTTCTTCACGCAGGCGCTGGCCCGGCAGGAAGGCGCCGGCCATCAGGCGGCGGCGCAACTCCCCGTACACCAGATCGCGGGCGCTGGACATGTGGCGGTGGCTCGTGAAAGGTCATGAAGCTGCCGACTATACCGCAAGCGCGGACGTCCGCCGCCCACCCTATTGACGCGGCATGCGCGCTGCCATAATGTACGTACAAACGCACATTAAGGAGACACCATGGCTGGCTTGGCAGACATGGAGGGCGCGCTGGCGGGCGTGAAGGTGCTGGATCTTTCCAACTTTCTCGCGGCGCCCATGAGCGCGATGTTCCTGGCGGATTTCGGCGCGGATGTGCTGAAAGTGGAGCGTCCCGGCAAAGGCGACGAGGTGCGCTACTGGGGCGAGAACAAAGAGGGCGTGGGCCTTTACTACAAGGTCATCAATCGCAACAAGAAATCGGTGACCCTGGACTTGCACACGCCGCTGGGCGTCGAGGCGGTGAAGCGGCTGGCGGCCGATGTGGACATCGTCATCGAGAACTACCGCACCGGCACGCTCGAGAAATGGGGCCTGGGCTATGACACGCTGAAGGAACGCAATCCCGGCCTGATCATGCTGCGCATCACCGGGTTCGGCCAGACCGGTCCCTATCGCGACCGGCCGGGCTTCGGCACGCTGGCCGAGGCCTATGCCGGCTACGCACAGATCAGCGGCCATCCCGACGGACCGCCCCTGCTGCCGGGCTTCGGGCTGGCCGATTCCACGACCGGCCTGATGGCCGCCTTTCTCGCCATGGTGGCCCTGGCGGAAAAGCGCCGCAGCGGCCGCGGGCAGTACATCGATCTGGCGATCTATGAAACGCTGCTGACCCTGATCGGGCCGCACGTGATCAACTTCGATCAGCTGGGCCTGGTGCAGCGCCGCGAAGGCAGCCGCCTGCCCTTCACGGCGCCGCGCAATACCTACCGCACGCGCGACGATAAATGGGTCACCGTGGGAGGCAGCGCGCAATCCGCGTTCATCAATATCTGCGAGACGCTGGAGGTTCCGGAGCTGGTCCGGGACCCACGCTTCTCCGACAACCGGCAGCGCCTGCGCCACGTGCAGGCATTGGACGAGGCGCTGCAGGCGGCGATCGCGCGCTTCGACCTGGACGATCTGCTGGCGCGTTCGGCGGCCCGACGCTGCACCATGTCGCCGGTCAACGATGTGGCGCAGATCTTCGCCGATCCGCATATCCGCGAGCGCGGCAATATCCGCGCGGTGTACGACGACGAACTGGGCTGCGAGCTGCGCATGCAGGACGTGGTCGGCAAGCTGTCGGCCTCGCCAGGCGCGATCCGCCATCCGGGCCCGCGCCTGGGGCAGCACAACCGGGAAATCCTGGTGGAACGCCTGGGCTATGACGAAGCGGAGCTGGCCCGGGCGGGCATTGTCCTGGACGCCCCCCGCGATGCACGGACGCGCACCTCGGCGGGCACCGGGCCCGCCGCCCCACACCCGGAAGGAGACGGCGATGCGCTTGCCTGAACAGATCGATATCGTCGAGGTCGGCCCGCGCGACGGCTTGCAAAGCCTGCGTAAATGGATACCGACCGAAGACAAGGTACGGATGGTGGACCGCCTGTCGCAAGCGGGCTTTCCCGTCATCGAGGTCACGGGCTTCGTGCACCCGCGCGTCATCCCGAACCTGCAGGACGCGGAAGCCGTATGCGAGCGCATCGCGCGGCGGCCGGGCGTGATCTACCGTGGCCTGGCACCGAACGCGCGGGGCGCCGAGCGCGCCGCCGCGGCGCGGGTGGACGAGATCGTGGGGTTGACCATCGCCAGCGCCAGCTACCTGAAAAAGAACCAGAACATGACGCCGGAACAGGCCGGCGCGCAGGCGATCGAGGCGTTTCGCATCGCCGACGGCAAGGGCCTGCGCTACGTGCTGGCGATCGGCATGGCGTTCTGGTGCCCGTATGAGGGCGTGATCCCGCAGGAACGCGTGGCGGCCCTGGTGGGGCAGTTCCGGGACGCGGGCATCCGGCGCATGTACCTGGCCGGGTCCGTCGGCCTGGAAGACCCCCGGCATGTGAACGAACTGTTCGTGCGCCTGCGCGACCGCTATCCCGATCTGGAGCTGGGCTATCACGTGCATAACCTGGGGGGCATGGCCACGGCCAATATGCTCGCGGCCCTGGACGGCGGCGCGGCCTGGCTGGAAGGCGCGATCTGCGGCATCGGCGGCGGCATCGCCATGCCCGATGCCCTGGGCGCGGTGGGCAATTTTCCCAGCGAAGACATGGTGCGCATGATGACGCTGATGGACGTGTACACCGGACTGGCCCCGGAAGCCGTACTGGCGGCCGCGCGCGACATCGCCGGGCTGCTGGGCATCCCGCCGCGCAGCCATTCCATGCATGGCAGCACGCGCGAGGCCGTCGCGCGATGGGGACGCGAGCATCCGCATGAACACCCGGAATAACGCCGGCGGCGGGACGGCAACCGCGGCGATGGCCGGGAAGGCAGCGATGCCGCCACGCGCGCGGGCCGGCGTTTCAGTCTTCGGCGCTATGCGCGCGAAAGCGCGTGGTCTGGGTATAGCGGCCGCTGGGGTAATGGCCGATGCCGACCTCGACAATGACGCCCTGTTTATCCAGGTAGTACCGCGAGATGCGCATCGCGGCCTGGCCGGCTTCGGCCTTCAGGGCATGCGCCATTTCCGGCGTCAGCTGCGCGGCGGTGATTTCCTGGATGACTTCGACAATGCGTATGCCGCAGCGTTCTTCCACCAGCGAATAGATGGGGCGCTTGATCACGCGCGCGCGCCCGATGGCGCCGGCGTACTCGGGACGCAGATACGCCTGCAGATAGCACAGCGGCGTGGTCCCGCCGGGTACCTTGCGCACGATGTTGGTTTCGGACCAGGCCTGCCCCGGCGGGCAGTGCAGCAGTTCCGCGAAGCCGGCATCGGCGACGATCTCGCGCCGGGACTTTACGTGCATTTCGGTGGCGTCGACGAACTGGAGCAGGTCCGAAATATTGTGGATGCCGCTGAAAAAACGCGGCGACTCCGGCCGCGCGCGCACCTTGGTGCCGATGCCGGGGCGCGACCACAGCAGGCCTTCGTCCTTGAGTTCGCGCAGCGCCTGGCGCACCGTATGCCGGCTGACGCCGTAGCGCAGCGCCAGCTCGCCTTCGGTGGGCAAGCTACTGCCGATGGCGTAGCGGCCGCCATGGATGTCGTCGGCCAGCGTCCTGGCCAGCGAGACATACAGCGGATTGCGGCCGCCCGTGAGCGCGCCGGTATGGGGAAAGGCATCCGCGGATGAAGGTGTCGAGCGCATCGGATCGGCAAAAAGGTGGATGGTAAACGCCCCGTGTTGACAGGCGCCAGCATGGCACGTATTGTACGTACAAACGCACATTTATGACAGACAATGCGGATCAGGATGAAGCCAGGGACGGAGTTCGCATGACGGTATTCAGATCATTCCTGTTCGCGCCGGCCAACCACCCGCGCAGGATCGAAAAAGCCCTGGCGCTGGAGGCCGACGCGGTCATCCTGGATTTGGAAGACGCCTGCGCCATTTCCGAAAAGGCCGCCAGCCGGCCCAAGGTGAACGAAGCGATGGCGCGGCCGCGCCGCTGCCTGGGCTATGTGCGGGTCAATCCGCTTTCCACGGAATTCGCCTACGGGGATCTCACCGCGACGGTACGGCCCGGCCTGGATGGCGTGGTGCTGCCCAAGGTGGAGTCCCCCAGCGACCTGCATACCGCGGATTGGCTGATCCGCCAAATGGAACGCGAACACGGCATGCCCGAAGGCGGGGTGGACCTTATCCCCATCATCGAGACCGCCCGCGGACTGGCCGCCCTGCCGGCGATCCTGGCCGCCACCCCGCGCGTCAGGCGCGCCGCCTTCGGTGCCGGCGACTTCACGCTGGACCTGGACCTGACGTGGACCCGCGGCGAGGACGAACTGAACGCCTATCGCGCGCAAATCGTGCTGCATTCGCGCGCGGCGGGCATCGAGGCGCCGCTGGACACCGTATGGGTGAACCTGCAGGACCCGGAAGGCTGCGCCGCATCGGCGCGCAAGGCGCGCGAACTGGGTTTCCAGGGCAAGCTGTGCATCCATCCGGACCAGATCCCCGTCGTGAACGCCGCCTTCTCGCCTTCCGCGGCGCAGATCGAACGCGCCCGCCGGGTCCTGGATGCCTTCGCACAGGCCGAGGCGCAGGGTTCCTCGGCGATCCAGCTGGACGGCCAATTCATCGACTATCCCATCGTCTATGCCGCGCAACGCGTGATGGCGCTGGCGGAAAGGACGCAATCGAAGTAATCGACCCGAAGTCGCAGCATCGAAGTCAGCGGATCGATATCCCCGGGCCGGAGCACCGGCCCGATGCAACCATAAAGCACGCGCCACGCAGCGCGCGCATGCGCAAAGGTAGGGAGGAGATATCCATGGACAACGCCGCGGCCGCCGTCCGGCCCCTGGATCACCTTAAGGTGATCGACGTATCGAGTTTCCTGGCCGGACCGTTCTGCTCGACCCAACTGGCCGAGTTCGGCGCAGACGTCATCAAGCTGGAACTGCCCGGCGTGGGAGACGCGCTGCGGCGCTTCGGCACCATCACGCCCAGCGGCGATTCGCTGCCCTGGCTATCCGAATGCCGCAACAAGAAATCGGCCACGCTGGACCTGCGCAAGCCGGAAGGCGCGGAGCTGCTGAAAGCGCTGATCAAGGATGCCGATGTGCTGGTGGAAAACTTCCAGCCCGGCACCCTGGAAAAGTGGAACCTGGGCTGGGACGTACTGAAGGAAGTGAATCCGCGCCTGATCATGGTGCGGATTTCCGGCTACGGCCAGACCGGCCCCTACAGCGGACGCCCCGGCTTCGGCCGGATCGGCAACGCCTTCGGCGGGCTGTCCTACCTGGCGGGCTACCCCGACCGGCCACCCGTGACGCCGGGCTCGGCCACCATTCCGGATTACATGGCCGGGCTCTACGGCGCGCTGGGCGTGCTGCTGGCCCTGCAATCCCTGGCCAAGACCGGCCGCGGGCAGGTGGTCGATATCGGCCTGTACGAGCCCATATTCCGCATCCTGGACGAACTGGCGCCCGCCTATGCGATGAAAGGCTATGTCCGCCAGCGCATGGGGCCGGGCACCGTCAACGTGGTGCCGCACAGCCACTATCCCACCAAGGACGGCCGCTGGGTGGCCATCGCCTGCACCAGCGACAAGATATTCGAACGCCTGGCGCACGCCATGGGCGTGCCGGAATTCGGCGGGACGGGCAAGTGGGGCACCATCACCCAGCGCGAGGCCGAGCGCGCGCAGGTCGACGACTACGTCGGCGCCTGGAGTTCGCAATACACCCGTGACGAGGTGCTGCGGCGCTGCGAGGAACACCAGGTTCCCTGCGGGCCGGTGTACGCCGTCGACGAGATCTTCGAGGATCCGCAATACGCCGCGCGCGGCAACATCGTCCGCTTCCAGGACCCGCGCGTGGGGGAATACGCGGTGCCCAATGTCGTGCCGCGGCTGACCGACACCCCGGGCGGCATAGACAGGCTGGGCCCATCGCTGGGCGAACATAACGACGAGGTATACCGCCAGCGCCTGGGGCTATCGCCGGAACGCATCGAGGCGCTGACGCGCGCGGGCGTGATCTAAGGGTTCGCCGATACGGCAAGCGGGACGCGGCAAGCCGCGCAAGGCCCTGCTGTCGATCGAGCCCCGGCGGCACAGCGCGGCAGACACGCCTGAAAAGCGCCGCGGACGGCGGCGCAATGGAGGAAACGTCATCGTGCCTTTCATCGAATTGTTCGTGGCCGGCATCCTGCTGGGCGGCCTCTACGCGCTGATGGCCTGCGGCCTGAACCTGGTGTTCGGCGTCATGCGGGTCATCAATTTCGCCCATGGCGACCTGCTGGCGGTGGGCGCCCTGACCACGGTATCGCTGGTGGCGGGCATGCACCTGCCCTACATCGCCGCGCTGATACTCGTGCCGCTGCTGACGGCCGCGCTCGGCCTGGCCATGCAATGGATCGTCATCCGCCGCATCGCCGACGGCCCGATGATCATGTCGCTGCTGGCCACTTTCGCCCTGTCGACCATCATCGTCAACATCTCCATCCTGATCTGGGGCGGCGGGTATCGCGGCCTGCCCACGGTGCTGGGGGGCTCGGTCGCCGTCGCCGGCATGGATATTCCGCTGTCGCGCCTGGTGTCCTTCCTGGTGGCGATGGCCGCGACGCTGGGCGTATGGTGGTTCCTGCAGGCCACGCGCTACGGCAAGGCCATCCGGTCCGTTTCGCAGGCGCCGGAACTGGCGGTGATATCAGGCATTTCCATCAACCAGGTGCGCAATGCGACCTTCGCGCTGGGCGCGGCCATGGCCGGCCTGGCCGGCGTGCTGCTGGCGCCCACCTTCGCTTCCGATGCGCAGCTGGGCGCCCGCTTCGGCATCAAGGCCTTCGCCGTCATCATCGTCGGCGGCATGGGCAGCTATCCCGGCGCCATGCTGGCCGCCCTGATGATGGGCGTGCTGGAGGTATTCGCCGGCTATCTGTACGGGCAGGTGCTGGGCGCGGCCACCGTCTTCCTGGCGATGCTGGTGGTGCTGGTCTTCCGGCCGCGCGGTATCTTCGGCATGGGGGCACGCGCATGAAATCGACGCTGCTGCTCGCCATCGTTCTGCTGGCCGCCGCGACCGCGCCGGTCTACGCCGGGTCGTATGCGATGTCCTTCCTGGTGCAGACCTTCATTTTCATCGGGCTGGCCTATTCCTGGAATCTGATCGGCGGCTATGCCGGCTATACGCATTTCGGCCAGGTCGCGTTCTTCGGCCTGGGCGCCTATGTCGGCGCGATCGCCATCGGCAAGGACATCCCCTGGCTGTGGGCCACGCTGATGGCCGCGGTATTCGCCTCGCTGTGCGCCGCGCTGCTGGGTGCCATCATGCTGCGCCTGAAAGGCCCCTTCTTCGCCATCGGCATGTTCGGCATCGCCCGCGTGTGCGAGTCGCTGGCGCTGGGCCTGGACGGCATCACGCAGGGCGGCACGGGACTGTACCTGACGGCCGTGGACCTGGAATGGGTGTACTACGCGGCCGGCGCGGTGCTGTTGATCCTGCTGGCGGCTACCTGGCGCCTGGACAATTCCCGCCTCGGCCTGCAGCTGCTGACCATCCGCGAAGACGAGACCGCCGCCGCAGCGCTGGGCGTGCGCACCACCCGCCTGAAAATCTGCACCTTCATCGCGTCGGCCTTCATGCCCGGCGCGCTGGGCTGCCTGTACGCCTGCTACCTGGGCTTCATCGATCCCACCACCGCCTTCGCGCCCATGACCGAGCTGACCGTGATCGCCATGGTGCTGCTGGGCGGCATGGGCACGGTACTGGGGCCGCTGGTGGGCGCCCTGGCGCTGTCGGTGGTCAACGAAGTGCTATGGGCGCGGCTGCCGGAGATCTACCTGGCCCTGGTGGGCGCGATCATCCTGGTCGCGGTGCTGTTCATGCCGCGCGGCATCGTCAACTACGCGCAGCGGCGCGCGTGGTGGTGGGTGCCGGTGGCGCGCGGCCACCTGCGGCGGCTGGCGCAACGGCGCGAGGCCCCGGCCTGGCCGGCGCGCAAGGCCATCGTCGATCCGCCGCGCATGCCGCGCAAGCGGCCGGGCTAGGGCACGTCAACGCTGGAAGGAGCCTCGCATGACGCAGGAAGATATCCTGGTGGTAGAGGACGTAAGCAAGAGCTTCGGCGGCCGGGTGGCGCTGGATGGCGCCAGCCTGCGCATCCCGCGCGGCTCGATCACCGGCGTGATCGGCCCCAATGGATCGGGCAAGTCCACGCTGTTCAATATCGTCGCCGGCACGCTGCCGCCTGATGCCGGGCGGGTCCTGTTCGATGGCAAGGACCTGGCGCACACCTCGCCCGCCGAGATCTGCCGGCGCGGCCTGGGACGCACCTTCCAGATATCGCGGCTGTTCGGCGAGCTGACGGTATTGGAAAACCTGGTCGCCGTCGCGCACGGGCTGTCCGACGCCCAGGCCGTGCAGCGCGCGCTCGAACTGCTGGACTTCCTGGAGATCGGCGCATTGCGCGACAAATGGGGCGCCGAGCTTTCCTACGGCCAGCGCAAGCTGGTGGAAATCGCCCGCGCGCTGATGCTGGCGCCGCGCGTGATGCTGCTGGACGAGCCCTTCGCCGGCATCAACCCGCGCCTGCAGAACCGCATCGTCGAACATTTGCAGGCCCTGCGCGCGCAGGGCCTGACGGTGTTCTTCATCGACCATGAAATGCGCATCGTGCTGGAGATCTGCGACGACCTGTATGTGCTGGCCGAAGGCCAGGTCATCGCGCACGGCGATGCCACTGCCATACGCGCGGACGAACGCGTCAAGGAGGCGTACTTCTGACCGCACGCCAGGACCGGTCCCGGTCCGCCCGCGCCGCCCGTATCGAAGAGGCGGCCTACCCACCGGAGGAGACAACACATGAAAAAACAGTTGCTGGATATGTGCCTTGCACCCGTGCTGCGCCGCCTGCGCGCCCCGCGCGCGGCGAGGGCCGCCGCCCTGCTGGCGATGACGGCCGCGACCGTCGTGGCGGGCACTGCCCTGGCCCAGGAGGGCAAGCCGATACGCGTGGGCGTCGCCCTGTCGCAGTCGGGCAACCTGGCCGACAGCGCCAAGCACTATTGGGAGGGCGTGGCCCTGTGGCGCGACCAGGTCAATGCGCGCGGCGGCCTGCTGGGACGCAAGGTGGAACTGATCGTCTATGACGATCGCAGCGACCCCGCGACGGCCGCGCGCCTGTACGAAAAACTGATCACCGACGATAACGTGGACCTGCTGTTCGGACCGTGGGGCTCGGCATCCGCCGCCACGGCATCGGGCGTGGCCAACCGCCACAAACGCGTCTTCTTCAACTCCGGCGGAGCCTCCGAACAGATACAGGAACGCGGCTACAAGTACGTGTTCCAGACCGCCGCGCCGATCAGCGCCTACGTCGCCAGCATCGGTCCGCTGGCCGAGGCGCACAAGATGAAGACCATCGCCTTTTTCGGGCGCGACTATCCGGCGGCGCGCGATATGGAGAAATCCATCAAGGCCATCGCCGAAAAGCGCCATCTGAAAGTCGTGGCTTCGGAATTCTTTCCCGCCGGCACCACCGATTTTTCCTCCATGATCGCGCAGGCGCGCCAGCTGCAGCCGGATATCTGGGTATCGGTCGGATACCCCAACGAGGCCATCGAGATGGTGCGCCAGTTCAAGGCGTCGAATTACCTGCCCAAGGTTTTTATCCATAACGGTGTGTCGATCGACGACTTCCTGAAGGCATCGGGCAAGGACGGCGAGTACGCCTTCGGCATGTCGCTGTACGAACCGTCGCTCAAGACCAAGGGCAATCCGGAGTTCGTCAAGGCCTACCAGCAGACGTACAAGAGCGAGCCGGGCTATTACTCGGCCTTCTCCTACGCCGGCGCCACGGTCATGGAAGCCGCGGTCAAGGCCGCCGGTTCGCTGGACCAGGACAAGTTGCGCGATGTGCTGACCACGCTGGAAGTCGACACAGTGATGGGCCACCACAAGGTCAACCCCAAGACCGGCAAGCAGGTGGGCGTGACCGGCCTGCTCGTGCAGGTGCGCGATGGCAAGCGCGAGATCGTCATGCCGCTGGACGTGAAGACCGCCGACGCGGTCATCCCCATGCCGCCCTGGAACAAGCGCTGACGCGGCGCGGGACGGCGGCACCGGCCGCCGTCCCGCCCGCCTTGGGAGCACCGCATGAACGCGCAAGACACCGTCTTCCTGGAAATGCAGGGCGTGACCACCGGCTACGGCGACGTACCCGTGGTGCGCAACGCCAACCTGCGCTTCGCCCGTGGCGGCATCACGGCCGTCATCGGATCCAACGGCGCCGGCAAATCCACCGCCATCAAGGCAGCGGCCGGCCTGCTGCCGGCATGGAAGGGCCGCGTGCTGATCGGCGACGCCGACGTCACCGCCGAAGCCCCGCACAAGCGATTGTCGCGCGGCCTGGCCTTCGTGCCGCAGGGCCGCATCGTGCTGCCGGAGATGACGGTCCGCGAGAACCTGGACATAGGCGCCTATATCCTGGGCAAGGACCGCGCCCGCATCGAGCAGGCCGTCGAACGCGTGGTGGCCGCCTTCCCGGTGATCGGCCAGCGCATGCGGCAGCCGGCCGGGACGATGAGCGGCGGCGAACAGCAGATGCTGGCCATCGCCCGCGCGCTGATGACCAGCCCCACCGCCATCATCCTGGACGAACCGTCGCTGGGTTTGTCGCCGAAGTTCGTCAACGCCGTCTTCGACACGCTCGTGGAACTGGCGGCCTCCGGCCTGACCATCATCATGGTCGAGCAGAAAGCCTCGCGCGCCCTGCAGATCGCCGACAGCGGCTACGTCATGCACACCGGCCAGGTGGTCTATGCCGGCCCGGCGCGCGAACTCCTGGACAACCCCAACGTTCAGCGCCTGTTCCTGGGCGAAGTCCCGGAGGAAATCGACCGCCTGGTCGCCGCGGCCCACGACGCGGAGGCGCTCGATGCCTGATCCACGTATGCGCCGCACGCTGCTGATGACGCCGGGCAACCGCGAGGACCGCTTGCGCAAGGCGGCGGCCTACGGGGCGGACGCAGTGGTTTTCGACCTGGAGGATAGCGTCCCCCCGGCGGAGAAGGCCAACGCCCGCGGTTGCGTGGCGAAGGTGCTGCGGGCGTCGATGGGAGGCGGCATGGATGCTGCCCCGGGTACTGCCCCCCACCATGACTGGCGGCATGCCGGCGAATGCGAGCGCTGCGTGCGTATCAATGCGCTGGACACCCCCTACGGCCTGGATGACCTGGCTGCCCTGCCCCTGGATTGCATCGATGCCATCATGGTCCCCAAGGTCGAGTCCGCCGACATGCTGCGCGACATCGACGCTCGCCTGGCCGCCCTGCACGCCGACCGCGGCCGCGCGCGCCCTATCGAACTGATCGCCCTGATCGAAACGCCACGCGGGGTGCTGCGCGCCCTGGACATCGCCGACGCCGTGCCGCGCACGGGCGCCTTGTTCTTCGGCTCGGGGGACTACACCGCCGCGCTGGGGGCGGACGTGACGGAAACCACCCTGCATTACCCACGCTCGGTGATCGCGGCTGCCGCCGCGGCGGCGGGCCTGCAGGCGATCGACGCGGCGTTCTTCCGCGACGTGAAG
Source organism: Bordetella sp. (assembly GCF_057362025.1). Taxonomy (NCBI): domain Bacteria; kingdom Pseudomonadati; phylum Pseudomonadota; class Betaproteobacteria; order Burkholderiales; family Alcaligenaceae; genus Bordetella; species Bordetella sp. The sequence goes on from NZ_JBMQQZ010000107.1 coordinate 17,281, forward strand.
GATGCCGGGGCGACACGGGAGGACGCCCTGGTCGCGCGGTCCATGGGGTTCTCGGGCAAGGTGGTGTTTCATCCCAACCAGGTGGGCGTCGTCAACGACGTGTTCTCGCCCTCGCCCGCGGAAATCGCCTGCGCCCGGCAACTGGTGGCGGCATACGAAGCGCAACTGGCGCTCGGACACGGCACCGGCGTCGTCGATGGCGTCTTCGTGGCCGTCGACCTGGTGGCCCCCGCGCGGCGGCTGCTGCGCCTGGCCGAGGCCGTGCAGCGGCGCGCGCAAGGCAGCGCACGGGCAGGCGCGCCCACACCCACAACACGGGCCGATACCCCTACAGGAAACCGATCATGACCATGCATCCCTGCCACGCGCCGGCCGCGCACCTCACGCGGCCGGAACGGCTGCAGCGTTCCGAACTGGCGGTGCCCGCCACCAATCCGCGCTTTTTCGCCAAGGCCGCCGCCAGCAGCGCGGACGTGATCTTCCTGGACCTGGAGGATGCCGTCGCGCCCGCGGCGAAGGACGAGGCGCGGGCGCGCGCGGTGGCGGCACTGAACGACATCGACTGGGGCCACAAGACCATGGCCGTGCGCGTCAACGGGCTGGACACGCCCTGGGCGCACCGCGACATCCTGGACGTGGCGCGCCTGGCGCCGCGGCTGGACCTGATCCTGCTTCCCAAGGCGGGCTGCGCGTTCGACGTGCAGTTCGTCGATCAGCTGCTCACGCTGATCGAGCGCGAGACAGACCGGACCAAACGCACCGGCATCGAAGTACTGATCGAAACGGCACTGGGTGTCGCCAACGCCGAAGCGATCGCGCAATCGTCGGCACGGCTGGAGGCGATGATCTTCGGCGTCGGCGACTACACCGTCGACATGCGGACCTACGACGACGTCTTCGGCGCGCCCAGCGAACGGTACGCGGTACTGACCGGCGCATCCGATGCGGCGCCCCGCCAGCGGCATTGGAACGACCAATGGCACTTCGCCATGGCGCGCATCGCCAACGCCTGCCGCGCGCATGGGCTGCGTCCCATCGATGGCCCCTACACCGACTTCCGCGATGCCGAAGGCTATCGCGCATCGGCATCGCGTGCCGCGGCGCTGGGATTCGAAGGCAAATGGGCCATCCATCCCAGCCAGATCGAACTGGCGAACGAAGCGTTCTCGCCCACGCAGGCCCAGCTGGACTGGGCCGCGCGGATCACCCGCCTTATCGAAGACACCAATCGCTCCGGCCAGGGAGCGGTCGGCGACGGCGGCGTGCTGGTGGATATGGCGCACCTGAAACAGGCGGAACATTTGCGCCGCCGCCGGGCCTTGATCGAACGATACGCGCCGGCGGCCGGTTGAAGCGCACCGGCCCCGCTACCAGCTATACCGGTACCCGACCTGCCCGAACACCCCCCTGCGTTCCTCGCCGCCGAAGTTCTTGGCCAGTTTGACGTTGGCATACAGCTGTCCGCCCTTGCCCACCGCCTCGGTGATCCCGAAGCCCACTTCCCCCCACGTCCGCCCATAGTCCGAGTTGACCGAGGTCCCGCCCACCGTCACGGCGCGCGGCGGCACGAAATCGTGCAGGACATCGAAGGTCAGGTAAGGCGTCCCGGACCCCGCCCCGTCCTCGGTCTTGAGATTGGGCGCGAACAGCCGGAATCCCAGACGGCCACGCAATCCGTTGCTGCTGTTGCCCGACACCCGCGATACGCCGTCGTTGAAGCTGTCCAGCTTCAAGTACTGGTAGACCAGTTGCGCCTGCGGTTCGATGGCCAGCTTGGGCATCAGCGTGAAGGGCTTGCCGACTTCCTGCGACAGCGCGATGCCGAAGCCGTCCTGGTTGCCGCCGCTGCCATACACATCGTCGTATTTGTTGCGGTAGTGGGTGACCTGCGCCACCGAATCCCAATAGCTGCCATCGCGCCAGTACTTGGTGTAATAGCCGCCCAGGCTTTGCGCCTGGGTCGTCGCGCTGCCCGCCTTGTCCGAGAGGGTCGGGTTCAGGTCCCGCTTGCTGTCCTTGAAGTCGGCGCTGGAAACGCCCAGCGTCGCGGTCACGCCCGCATGCGTGCTGCCGCCTTCTTCCGACCGCGACAAGGTCCAATCCTTGCCGAACTGCATGAAGAAGGTGTGCTGGTCCACCGAGAAGCGGTCGCCCGAATCGGCATTCAGGCCGTCGCCGCCGATGCGCCCCCAGAAGCCGTTCTTGTTGCCCTTCTGCGTCTGCTCGACGGCATACACGTCGCCGACGCGCTCATGCAGGCGGCCCAGCATGGAGAAGCCGTAGTCCAGGTTCAAGGCGGGCATCTGGGCATACCCCGAGACCGCGGGACGATAGGCCGGGGGGCCGGCGGGCGTGGTATCGCCCGGCGAAGTCGGCCCGCCCAGCGCGGAGCGCAGGAAGTAGTCGTCGGCGCTCGTGCTGCCGCCTCGATACAGCAGATACTGATAGGCGCCGGCCTGGACGGGCGCGGCAAGCTGGAAGGCCCCTGGCGCCGTCGTTCCGCCGCCCGTCACGGCCACCAGGTTGATCCCGTCGCCGGTGGTGCGCGCGCCCTTGCCGCCGGTGTTGGCGATGCGCAGCCCCGTCGTCCCCGTGGCGCTGCCGCCATCGATCACCAGCCGGTCCGAGGGCGCGCCGTCGCCGGCCACATAGGTGTTGAGCGCAATGGTGCCGTTGTTGCCGGTGTAGCTATTGGCCGTGATCGTCTTGTAGCTGCCGGCCTGGGTCGGATCCCCTCCCGGCGCCATGTAGGCGATGGTGCCGGCGTTCGACAGCGCCGCGACCTCGGAACTGGCCGTGACGTTCCATGTGCTGCTGGCGTCGATACTGACCGACAGCGGGTCGATGCGGCCCGTCAGGCGGGTGCCGTTGCGCAGGGCGACCGAGCCGGTGCTGCTGGCGTCGGCGATCAGGTCGCCATTCAGGGTCACGCCCTGGGCGTCCAGGTTGACGGCGCTGGCATTGCTCAGGTTCAGCAGCGTGCCGGAGGCCGCCGTGACGACGGTGCCCGCGCGCACGCTGATGTTGGCCTTGGCGCCCGTCACATCGATGGCATGGCCCGACTGCGCGGCCAGCGTTCCACCGTCCACGGTAATCGTGGACGTGTTGCCGGTGCCCGCCGTGTCCGTTACCGCGATGGCAGCGGATCCGCCCTGCACCGTGGCGTTGCCCAAGGCCACGGTGCCGCCGGCATTGGCCACCACCCCCGGGCCGGCCGCGCTGCGCAGCAGCGTTCCGTTGACGCTGGCGGCCCCCGCCGGTCCTTCCACCTGCAAGGCGGCGGCGTTCGCGCCGCTGGCCGATACGGAGCCGCCCATCAGGGCTGCCGTCGCGCCGCTGTCCAGCATGATGCCCGGCGCGAGGTCCCCCGCCGTGACGATGGTGGCGTTGGACAGCTGCAGCGTACCGGCGCTGCTGATATGGATGCCGGCCGCGCCCGCGGCGCTGGTGTCGATGCGCCCGCCCGTGACGATCACGTCGCCGTTCGCCCCCGATGAACTGATACCCGCGGAGCCCGCGCCGCTGGTCGTCAGGGTGGTGTCCGTCAGCGCGATGACGCCCCCGGGCGCCCGGTTATCCAGCGCCATTCCCGTGCCGTTCACCACGATGCTGCCCGCCGTGCCGACCACGCTGCCGCCGACCGCGGTCTCGTCCAGCAGAATGCCGTCCGCCGTCCCCTGCGCCTGGATCGATCCGGTGCCGGAGAAGGCCACCGATGCGCCGGCGCCCGTCAGGTGCACGGCCGCGTTGCCGTCGTCGGCGCGTATCACGCCGTTGTTGACCAGGGTGGCGTTGGCACCCTGGACCAGCGCGCCGTCGCCGTGCGCGACCTGGATCGTGGCGTTGTTCCGCACGGTGCCCTGCGCGCCGACGACCACGCCGATGGACGACCTTCCGGCCAGGGTGACGGCATTGTTGTTGACCAGCGTGCCCAGGTTGCGCGCGACGAACCCCACCGCGCCGTCGGTGGCGGACTGGATCGCCGCGTTATTGGTCAGCGTGGTAGCGATGGGATTGCCCCAGGCCGCACCCGTCAGGTCATGGCCCTGGCCATCGACGATGCCGGCCGTCGCGCCGGCGCTGGAGAGCAGGATGGTGGTGCCGGCGTCGATGGTGCCGGCGGCACCTCCCTCATTGACGATGGCGACGGCGCCCCCCGCCGAACCCGCGGCACCGGTGACGCGGAACGTCGAGCTGTCGGTGGACAGCGTGGTGCCCACGCCCGTGGCGACCACGCCGCGCGCATCGGTGCCCGAGACCGTCGTATCGAAGGCGCCCGCGACGGACGCGCCCGTGAAGCGCGCGCCATCCGCCACGCGGAACAGCGTGCCGCGTTCGGTGCTTACGGCCATCGTGCTGGCCGACACGTTGATGGCGGAACCGGCGCCGGCCGCGAAGAAGCCGATCTGGTCGCTGCCCCCCACGAATTGCGGTACCGAACCCGCGGCCACGTTGACCGTGCCGCCGTTCTGCGCGAAGACGCCTATGGCCCCATTGCCGCCGAGGTTGATCGCGCCGCTGACCGACGCGGCGCCCTGCGCGCCGTCCACCCAGACGCCGAAGTTGCGCGTACCGCTGGCCGGGTCGGCGTTGCCGTTGACATTGATGGTGCCGGTGGATTCCGCATTCGCGGCGATGCCGGGGTCCGCATTGACCATCACGCCGATGCCGTTGACGCCATTGACGTTGATCGTGCCGGCATTGCGGACGATGGCCCCGGTACCCGCGGCGCCGTTGTCGTCCGCGAGCATGCCGATGTTGGCCAGGGGCATGCCGCCGGCCGCGCCGTTGATATCGATGGTGCCGTTGTTCAGCAATAGCGAATTCAGCGGCGCGGTCGAGAACATGGCGACCGCATTCTGCGCCTGCGAACCCACCACGATCCGGCCGTTGTTGACGGCGGTATCGCCGGTATCCATGATGCGCACGCCATAGGTGGGCCCGGCGATTTCCACATCGGGCACGGCGTCCGTCGTGGCGTACTGGGCGGCCCGGCCGATATAGAGGGTGCCTGTCGCGCTGTTGGTGAAGGCACTGCCGCCACTGACGTTGACGCCGACCGCCGTGGCCGTATAGCCCGGATTGACGCCGACGTTGACCATGCCGTTGTTGGTGCCGGCCGCGCCGTTGGCCAGGCCGATACCGGTGGTGGTGTAGCCGTTGAAGCTCATGCCCGATACGTTGACCACGCCGTTGTTCTCGACGGTGGTGCCGGCCCCGGTGGCCATGATGCCGGAGCCGGTGTAGTAGAACAGGGGATCGGTGGCCGTGTTGGCCTTGTCGCCGGCCAGGTAGCCCGCGGACACCACGCCGTCGGCGGCGTTGATGAAATGCGAACCGCTTTCCACCTGGGCGACCTGCTGGATGACGTTGCCGGACAGGATGCCGTGGTTGGTCACGGTGGCGCCATCCGTCGCCTTGACCGCGCCGGAGGCCCGCACCATGTCCAGCTGCGCGCCCGCGGCAATGGTGGCACTGCCGCGCGCGCCGCTGGCCAGTATGGCGTAGCGGTCGCCGTTGGGCACGCGCGTCAGGTCGCCGTCCGAGGTGTTGGTCATGTAGGTAACCGGCGTTTCCACCGTGGTGAACGCCTGCGCGAAGGCCGTGTCGTAAGCCAGCTGCGAGGTCAGCACGCCGTTCTTCAGCGCATCCACCAATACGTTGTTATAGGCCGCGAGCTGCGCCGCGTTGGTGACCGCATAGTCCACACCGTTGAAGTTGACCGTGCCGGCGTAGGTGGTCACGGGCACCGTCACCGTCAGCCGGCCGTTGGCGTCGGGCGTGGGCAGCCCGGGATCGATGCCCATGTCGATCTGGTTGCGTGAGCGCCAGACGACACGGCTGTCCGCGTTGCCGCTGCCGTCGGCGGAAGTCAGATAGGTCTGCTTGGACACCATCAGGATGGCGTTCGACGACGGCGAGGCCGTTGGCGTCGCGCCGAGGTTAACGTTCAAGGTACCGCCGCTGTTCTCCACGCGTCCCAGCGAGGCTTTGTAGTACATGTCGCCGTTCACGTCCTCGAACTGGTTGACGGGCGTGGCCAGGTTCGACTGGTCCGCGATGGCGGCGGAATCGAAAGTCCGGAAGACGACATTGGCCCCCGTGGCGGGATTGCGCGCGCTGACGGCGACGTTCTGCGGCCCGGTCACCAGCGCGCTGGAGCCGAAGGTGCCGGAGATGACGTTCACCGTGTCGGCCGGCACGGTCGTGTTGCCGTTGTAGCCGGTCCCCACGACCGACGTGCCGTGCAGCGTCACGGTCTGGCCGTTGTTCACCACGGCCTCGCCCACGCCGCCGTTGCTGCCCGGCGGGTTGTAGTCGGCAACCGCGCACTGTCCGCCGGCGGGCGCGGATTGGCCGGGCGTGCCGGTCTTGCAGCTGGACGCCGACGCGAGCGCGGGGACCAGCATGCCGGCGGCCATCAGGGATAGCACGGGTACGGAGGACAAGGCGCGACGCGCGCGGCTGGATGACGTGGACGCCGATTTGCCGCGTCCGCGGGCGATTTCCGAAGTGACGATGTATTGCTGCCTGGCCGGGTTCCAGACTGTCTTATGGAACAGATTCATATACGGGCCTGCCATATCTACGGTGGAGGACCTCCGCTTGGCGTAGTGCGGCGCAAGCGGAGGCGCTGGCCCATGATTCGGCTGAATCGACTCGTAACCAATTGACGATTCGGCCTACGGCGAACAGGCGTCGGGAAGGCGGCGGAGCGCGCGCCGCATGACTCGGGATGTAGAGAGGGATGAAGGCGGCGCGGCCCGTCCCCCGGTGGCAGACACACCCGGGGGAGCCGCATCAGCCAGCGGTCAGGGAAAATGCCCTAGGGCATAGGCGAGAGAACGTGCATCCGCCCTAAGCAAAGCGGTTGGATGCACGTGTGTTGTTGCGGTGTCGCGCCGGCGGACGTGGCATGGCGCTCGCGCCCCGGGGAGGAAAGCCCGCGGAGGCGGTGGCGTGGCGAATTTGCAGCGGGCCGCGCCTTATGCGCGGTCCCGCATCGACGTCCGTCCACCGCCAGAAGCGGCCGGGCGGCCGCTGAAAATCATTGGCTATATGCGTGTTCGAGCCAGATCACGACATCGCGGCGACAGGAAGCCGAAATGGCACCCCCAGTCGGTTGAACGCGTTCATTGCGGCGATCGTGATCGTGAGGTCGACCAGGTCTTTGGGCGTGAAGTGTGCCGAAGCGGCGGCATACGCCTCATCTGGAGATCGCGGCTGTGCATGTCGATGCAGTGGGCGCAGCCGTTGATTTGCGAAACGCGGAGGAACACGAGGTGCACGAGTTCCTCGACTCAGCCGCCATGGCATGGCCAAATTCGCTGGCTCGGTTGCACATCCCGTGTTTGTGTCCTGGTCTTTGACGCAAAGAGAGCCCAAGCATCTTGAGCCAACCGCCCGAACCCTCATGGGGCCAGGTAGAAATCCATGGGGATGAGTTCGACGGCCCATCCGCCTTCTTCGCCCAGGGTGGCGGCCGGGTGCATGGATGCGATGCGCAGCGCCTCGTCGCGGCTGTCCGCCTCGATGATGAACAGTCCGCCCACCATTTCCTTCGCCTCGGTATAAGGCCCGTCGGTGATGCGCGTCCCGCCATTGCGCGGGCGAAGCGTCGTCCACGTGTCCGCATCGCCCAGCGACGCGGAGACCAGGACCTTGCCGGTGGCGCGCATCTTTTCGTCCAATGCAGGGCATTGGCTGACCAATGCCTTGACGTCGTCGGGCGCCATCGCGGCGAATTTTTCGGGGGTAAAGTAGGCCAGGCCAAGGTATTTCATGGAAAATTCCTTACGGTGGGGATGCATTGACGACGAACCGGATGCCCGGAAATCGACAATGCGCCGGAAGAATGGGCAGGCCGGCTTGCCGCGGCCTGACTGTTACGGGCCGGCACTGCGCAAGCGATCGTAGGTATCGATTCCCCGGCTACCGGGATATCACACCGTCTCTACACCCTCGCCTACCCTTGCGTCGGCGTGGCCCAGGTGGTGCGATGCGCGGCGATCCTCCACTATCATCCGCGCGCCTTTCTCCGCGATCATGATGGTGGGCGAGTTGGTATTGCCCGACGTGATGGTCGGCATGATGGACGCGTCGATGACACGCAAGCCTTCCACGCCATACACGCGCAGGCGCGCGTCCACCACCGCCCCCGCGTCGGCGCCCATCCTGCATGTGCCCACCGGATGAAAAATCGTCGTGCCGATGTCGCCGGCCAGGCGCGCCAGCTCCTCGTCGCTCTCGAATTCCGGGCCGGGACGGTATTCCTGCGGCTGGTATTCGGCAAGCGCCGGCTGTGAAACGATGCGCCGCGTCAGGCGCACGCTCTGCACGGCCACGCGGCGGTCTTCATCGGTGGACAGGTAGTTGCACAGGATCTCCGGATGGTCGGCGGCATCCGGGCTGACGATACGCACGTGGCCGCGGCTGGTGGGCCGCAGATTGCATACCGACGCGGTGAAGGCCGGGAAGGCATGCAGCGGTTCGCCGAATTTTTCCAGCGACAAGGGCTGGACGTGATATTCCACGTTGGCGCGCGCGTGCTCCGGCCCGGAGCGCGCGAAGGCGCCCAGCTGCGACGGCGCCATGGTCAAGGGCCCGCGCTTCATGAACAGGTACTGCAGTCCCATCATGCCCTTGCCCCACAGCGTGCCGGCGATGGCGTTCAGCGTCTTCGCGCCGGTCACCTTGTAGATCAGGCGCAGCTGCAGGTGATCCTGCAGATTGCCGCCGACGCCGGGCAGGTCGTGCAGCACGGACACGCCGCGCGATTGCAGCCAGGCGCCCGGGCCGATGCCGGACACCTGCAGCAGCTGCGGCGAGCCGATGGCGCCCGCGCACAGGATCACTTCGGCACGTGCCCGCGCCAGTTGTTCGCCGCCCGCGTCGCCACGAAAGCGCACGCCCACCGCGCGCCGGCCTTCGAAGGCCAGGCGGGTAACGTGCGCGCCGGTGACGATGCGCAGGTTGGGCCGCTTGATGATGGGCTTCAGGAAGGCGCTGGCCGCGTTCCAGCGTACGCCGCGCCGCTGGTTCACGTCGAAATAATCGCAGCCTTCGTTGTCGCCCCGGTTGAAGTCGTCGATGGACGGAATGCCGGCCTGCGCGGCGGCCCGGCGGAAAGCGTCCAGCAGGTCCCAGGACAGGCGCTGGCGTTCGACGCGCCATTCGCCGCCCTTGCCGTGATAGGGGCCCGCGTCGCCGTGGTAGTCCTCGGTCTGCTTGAACAGCGGCAGCACGTCGTCCCAGCCCCAGCCGGGATTGCCCGCCGCCGCCCAGTCGTCGTAATCCTGCCGTTGACCGCGCATATAGATCATCCCGTTGATGGATGAACTGCCCCCCAGCACGCGCCCGCGCGGATAACCCAGGTCGCGGCCATTGAGACCGGGATCCGCCTGCGTACGGTAGCACCAGTCGGTACGCGGATTGCCGATGCAGTACAGGTAGCCGACCGGGATATGGATCCAGTGCCAGCTGTCCGGGCCGCCCGCTTCCAGCAGCAGCACGCGCGTGTCCGGGTCGGCCGACAGGCGATTGGCCAGCAGGCAGCCGGCCGAACCGGCGCCCACGATGACGTAGTCGAATTCCAGGCCCTCCGCCGGGGCTGTCCGTGCGGCCGCCTGCCCCAGCGGCCGCTCCATCGCCTGCCCGCCTCTCGCCACCGTCATCGCCTGTCTCCCATGCATCCGCTTATGTGTGCGTATTGAGGTGCCGGCTCGTCGGAGCCGGTCATGGGGTTTTAGATCACTTGCATGCCGTGGGCAAGGCCGCGATGGCTTCTGCAAGTGCGGTGCGCAAGCCTGGGCCGGGTGCCGTCATCGGCGGACGGAGCGTGTCCTCGCAATCGTGCAGCGCACCCAGCGCCGCCTTCAGCGGCCCGGGATTCGGGTGCGCGTACAGCAGGCGGATCACCGGCGCCAGCGCGTGGAACAAGGTCCGCGCGCGATCCCAGGCCCCCGCCTGCGCGGCCTCGAACATCGCCACGTGCAAGTCCGGCCGCACATGGGCGGAAGCGACGATGGCGCCCGCTCCGCCCAGGCTCAGCGTGGACAGGGCCTGCGTATCCTCGCCCGCCATGACGGCCAGCCGGCCGTCGGCGATCAGGGCGATGGTCTTGTCCAGCGAGCCGCCGCAATCCTTGATGGCGGCGATATTCGGATGCCCCGCCAGCCCCAGCAGCGTGGCGGTTTCCAGGGTGGCGCCGGTGCGGTAGGGAATGTCGTACAGCACCAGCGGCACGCGCGAGGCGTCCGCCAGGGTCTCGAACCACAGGCGCAGGCCATCCTGCGCCGGCCGCACATAGGCGGGCGCCGACGCCAGCACGCCGGCCAGCGGCCGTTCGCCGAACTGCCGAATGCGCTCGCGCGCCTGGCCCAGGTGATTGCCCGACAGGCCCATCGCCACCGGCAGATCGCCGGCTTCGGACAGGATGGTATCCAGCACCAGAAGCTGCTCGCCGGCATCCAGCGCGGCGGCTTCGCCGGTACTGCCGCAGGCCACCAGCCCGTGCACGCCGGCGCCGCGGTAGTGGCGCACCAGGCGGCGCAGCGCGGCACGGTCGACTTCGCCGTGGCGGAAAGGCGTGACAAGGGGGACCCAGATACCGCGGAATGCGGGCGCGCGGCTGGCCGCGCGCAACGGCAAGGGTTCGGTGGCGAGAGTAGGCGTATCCATATCGACTCCAATGCAAGACCGCTGGAAGTCCGCTAAAAGCGCGTCGGATACGTATGGAGAAGGACGATATGAAGAAGGAGACCCGCCCTGCCGCTGTTCCGTCGCTCTTCTGACGGAACAGCTGCTCCGGTCAGATGAGCGGCTGTTTTTTGGCTTTGACGACGGACGCGCACGTGCCGGCCATGCCGGCGGCATGGGCAGGGGCATAAAGGTGGGCGGCGGTCGTCATGGCCGTGATCATACCTGCATGGCGGAGCGGTGAACACACCATGGCAATCCTGGTGGCGGTCAGGCTTGGCGGACGCATGCCCGGGAACACATATCCCACGGCGCATGTCCTGCGACACGCTCCCCGAAAGGCAGAGCGCCCTAGCGGCGCGATCTCATCCCCGCAAACTGGCCAGGAAAACGCCGCACAGCGCTTCCATGCCGGCACGGTCGTCCTCGTCGAAGCGCCCGGGCAAGGGGCTGTCGACGTCCCATACGCCGATCAGCGCGCCCTCGTGCACCAAGGGCACCACGATCTCGGAACGCGACGCAGCGTCGCAGGCGATATGGCCCGGGAAGGCATGTACGTCGGGTACGACCTGCGTGCGCCGCTGGCTGGCGGCCGCGCCGCAGACGCCGCGGTCCAGCGCGATGCGCACGCAGGCCGGCTTGCCCTGGAAAGGCCCGACCACCAGTTCGGTACCGTCGTATAGATAGAAACCGGCCCAGTTCAGGTCGGGCAGGGATTGGTACACCAGGGCGGAGAAGTTCGCGGCATTGGCGATGCGGTCGTGTTCGCCGGCCAGCAGGCCGCGCGCCTGTTCGACCAGTTCGGCATAGCGATCCGCTTTGGTGGCGGCGGTGGAAGGAACGGCGGAAAACATGGCGAATGGCTCCAAAACGGATCGCGCGCCGGCGTGGCGCGCGGCCGGGAAAACCGGGGACAGTCGGTAGACGTCTGCTTTTCGGCGCACAGGGACGGCGGCGGCCCGGGCGGCACGGCAAAAAGTGGGAGAATACCGCTTTGCCGTCCCTCGTTAGCCTCCGCCCTCCCGTCAATGGTTTCCAGCCCTGGATCCCTCCCCCGGCCGCGCTGGCCGGGCACGGCGTTCCGGCGGCCGCCCGCGTGGCCGTTTTCCCCGTTCTTTGATGCCTACCTTCCATGGACAAGCCCTTCGAACCCGAATGCACCTTTTCTGAACGCGCCCTGCAGCTGACCAGCTCGGCCATCCGCGAGATCCTCAAAGTCACCGAGCGGCCGGACGTCATCTCCTTCGCGGGCGGCCTGCCGGCTCCCGGCGGCTTCCCGGTGGACGTCGTCCGCCAGGCGTTCGACAAGGTATTGGTCTCGAATGGCCGCGCCGCCCTGCAATACGGTCCCACCGAGGGCTACAGCCCCCTGCGCGCCTGGGTCGCCGACGACCTGAACCGCAAAGGCGCCCAAGTCGCGCCCGATCAGATCCTGATCGTTTCCGGCTCGCAGCAGGCGCTGGATCTGCTGGGCAAGGTGCTCATCGACAAAGACAGCAAGGTCATGGTGGAAACGCCCAGCTATCTGGGCGCGCTGCAATCCTTCAGCCTGTACCAGCCGCGCTACGAATCCGTGGCCTCCGACGAGGGCGGCCTGATCCCGGAAGCCCTGACGCCGGCCAACGCCCAGGGCGCGCGTTTCCTGTACGCGCTGCCGAATTTCCAGAACCCCACCGGCCGCACTCTCAGCCGCCAGCGCCGCGAGGCCCTGGTGCAGCAGGCCGTGCGCCTGAACCTGCCCGTCGTGGAAGACGACCCCTACGGTGAACTGCGCTATGCCGGCGAGCCCCAGCCCAGCCTGCTGTCGCTGGGCGGCGAGGTCGGCGCGCACATCATCCGCATGGGTTCGTTTTCCAAGGTGCTGGCCCCCGGCCTGCGCCTGGGCTATATCGCCGCATCGCGCAAGCTGATCGACAAAATGGTGCAGGCCAAGCAGGCCACCGACCTGCACACGTCCACGCTGACGCAGATGGCGGTGTACGAGATCGTCAAGGACGGCTTCCTGGAGCAGCACCTGCCCACCGTGCGCGAGCTCTATCGCAAGCAGTGCGGCTACATGCTGGACGCGCTGCAGCGCGAGTTCCCCGCCGCCGCCACCTGGACGCGGCCGGAGGGCGGCATGTTCATCTGGGTGACGCTGCCCGAAGGCATCGACACCACGCAGCTGCTGCAGCAGGCCATCGAGGAAAAGGTCGCCTTCGTGCCGGGCCAGCCTTTCTACGCCAATGCGCCGGCGCCGCGCAACACGCTGCGGCTGAGCTTCGTGACCGTGCCGGAAGAAAAAATCCGCAGCGGCATGGCGACGCTGGGCCGGCTGATCAAGGCGCAGCTGGGCTGAGGGCGGCAGCATGTCCACGCAGCACCCCACCGGCCGCATCGACCTGAACGACATCGAGTTCGACGACTGGGTGGCCCGCTGGCTGCCCCGGTCCTGGGGACCGTATGCGCGGCTGTGCCGCCTGGACCGTCCCATCGGCACTTGGCTGACCCTGCTGCCGGCGCTGGCCGCGCTGGCCCAGGCGGCCGACGGCTGGCCGACGCCCTGGCGGGTCGTGGTGTTCTCGCTGGGCGCGCTGCTGATGCGCGGCATCGGCTGCACCATCAACGACATCTTCGACCGCGACATCGACAAGCACGTCGAACGCACGCGCTACCGACCGCTGACCAGCGGCCAGCTGACACTGCGGCAGGCGTTGTGGTTCCTGTTCGCCCAGCTGGCGGTATGCGCCTCGCTGCTGCTGGCCATCAATCCCATGAGCCGCTGGCTGGCGGTGGCCCTGCTGCCCATCGTCGTGATCTATCCCCTGTGCAAGCGCGTCACCTACTGGCCGCAGGCGGTCCTGGGCGTGTGCTTCAACTGGGGCATGCTGATGGCCTGGTCGGACACCCGCAACGAAGTTCCCCTGGGCGCGATCGCGGTCTACGTCGGCACCATCCTGTGGCAGATCGGCTACGACACGATCTACGCGTACATCGACGTGCGCGACGACCGCAGGCTGGGCCTGCATTCCACCGCCCTGCGTTTCGGTGCCGCGGGCAAGACATGGATCGCCGGGTTCTACATCGCCACGCTGGCGCTATGGGCCTGGGGCGGTTATGCGGTCGGCCTGGGCTGGCCCTACGCGGCCGGCATGGTGCTGATCGGCGCCCACCTCGCCTGGCAGCTGAAGAAGCTGGACCTGGACCGTCCCGAGCTGGGGCTGGGCCTGTTCCGGGCCAATCTGTGGGTGGGCGTGATGCTGGTGGCCGCTTCGGTGTTCGGCGGGCTGGCCGGCTGAACGGCGCTCCGCCGATTCGCTACTGGATCCGCCGTATCGACGGCGGCCGCCATAATCCCTCGACGGCATCCTCGCGTGGCTGGTACATGCGCAGCATCAACGTGAAGCGGCCGCTCTGGGGCGCGGGCAGCCAGTTGCGCAGCTGTTCGCCCGCGGGCGGTGCGTACTGCACGTAGACTGTGGACGTGCCATCCGCCGCCGGCGTCAAGGGGTGGCGGCTACCCACGGCGTACAGATTGACCGCGTTGTCGTACAGTTCGCGCCGGTCGTTGTACAGCGTCATCGACCAGAGCGCGTCCGCGGGCGGCAACTGGCCGCGATCGAAGCGCACCTCGTAGCGAAAACTGCCATCCAGCTGCCGCCCATCCGAATCGGCGGCGGCGCGCAGCACGATCTCGTCTTCCGGCAAAGGCGTGGCGAGCTGCACGCGCGCGGCCCGGGCCCGCAGCGCATAGTCGGTGCCGTAGCTGCCCAGGCGCCGGTCGGGCATGCGCCAGGCATCCTTGCCACGCGGCCGTGGCTGCATGGGCGAGCGTACGCTGGCCTGGCCGCGCAGCGCGCCGGCCTCCACTGCGGCCCGTATGTCGGCGGGCAGGCGCGAGGGGTCGAAACGTTGGCCGGGCGCCAGGCCCAGCCTGGCCATGCGCTGCAGAATCGGGTCATCGCCGGCATGCGGCGGATAACGCGAGGCCAGCTCCGCAAACGCCGAGAAGAATTCCTGCGCCGGCATCTCGCCGACCTGATCGACCGGCGCGCGCCGCGACAACGCCACGTCGAAATGCCCCTCCGGCGGCACCGTCTTCTTGCCCCAGCGCGACAATGGCGTGGCTTCCACGGCCATCTGGAAACCCTGCGCGGCGCCCAGGTCCCGCAGGTCGCGATACGCCACGCGCAGACGCAGCAGGCCGGCATCCGTGGGCGCGCGCAGCACCTCCGCCGGCTTGGGCAGCTTGCCGTGCCAGTCGGATGCCGCGATCGCATACACGTGCAGGCCGTCCTGCGCCGTGCGGCTGCCCGGTGCCGAGAAGACATCGGACCACATATCGGCCAGGGTGATCGAGTAATAGCGGCCGCGCGCGTCGGGCACCTCGATCAGCAGCGGTTCCCTGGATACGTCGAACCACAACAGCGACCACAGCGTGTCGACGTCGGGGTAAGGCAGACCGTGCAGCAGCGGGTCCGCGGGCCGGCTCATGTGCGTGAAGCGGTTGACCGGCGCACCGCCGCCGAACGCGGTGTCCGGCACTTGCACGTTGGTCTGCACGCGACGCGCGACATCCATCAGCACCAGCGGATATGCGTAGACGTAGGCGTCGGCGGCGATATCGCGCGCCTGGCCCGCGTCCAGCGGCGGCGCCGCCCACGCAGGCACGCGCCCGGCAGCGGCCAGGCATAGCACCACCACGGCAAGACTGCGGCACAAACGCATGCGGAATCGCCCCCCGGGTGCCACGCGGACATTCCGCGCGCCTCGGCAAAATTCTAGTGGGCGAAAGTCCTAGCACCCATCCCGGAAACGATGCATAAAAGGATGACGCGGACATGGAGGTCCTGGTCCCCGGGTGCCTGGCGGGTACACGGCGGCGTCCAGCACCGCGGCATGGCCGCCCGGCAGCAAGGCTTTGGCGGGTTCGGTGGCTACGGCCGGGGCTTGGCATCCCCATCGCCGGCGACAGCCGATAGAATGCGCCTTATTGGTGCATCGCCGCGGGGCGATGCGCCGCCCCATGTTCCACCACTACAGGCACGCCTATGTATCCTACCGTCGCCGGCGACGCGCAAGCGCCTCGCAAGCCCATCACTTTGGCCACGCTGGTTGCCATGCACCAGCGCGGCGAAAAAATCGCCATGCTTACCTGCTATGACGCCAGCTTCGCCTCGCTGCTGGACCAGAGCGGCGTCGACATCCTGTTGATCGGCGATTCGCTGGGCAATGTCGTGCAGGGGCAATCGTCGACGCTGCCCGTCACGCTGGAGCACATGGTGTATCACACCGAATGCGTCGCGCGCGGCAACAAGACCGCCTGGGTGCTGGCCGACCTGCCGTGGGGCAGCTATCACGAATCCCCCCGGCAGGCCTATGCCAGCGCGGCGCGGCTGATGGCGGCCGGCGCGCAGATGGTAAAGGTGGAAGGCATGGACGGCCGCACGCCGTGGATGTCCGACATCGTGGCCTTCCTGACGGAGCGCGGCGTACCGGTGTGCGCCCACATGGGCCTGACGCCGCAGTTCGTGCATGCGCTGGGCGGCTATCGGGTGCAGGGCAAGGACGATGCGGGCGCGGCGCACCTGAAGCAGCAGGCGCGCGTGATGCGCGATGCCGGCGCCAGCATGCTGCTGTACGAGATGGTCCCCGCCGCGCTGGCCGCCGACATCACGGCCGATGTGAACATCCCCACCATCGGCATCGGCGCCGGCGCCGGATGTTCGGGGCAGGTGCTGGTGCTGCACGATATGCTGAACGTCTTCCCAGGGCGCAAGGCGCGCTTCGTGCGCAATTTCATGGACGGCGCGAGCAGCATCCAGGATGCCGTCCAGGCCTATGTGCGCGCGGTGAAGGACGGCAGCTTCCCGGCCCCGGAACATTCCTATTGAGCGATGGCGAGCCGGCACGCCGGATCGCAACCGGCAGGATCGCACGCCGCCGGATCCCGCGCGGCCGGCGCACGCACTGCCGGACCGCGCCCCCCCCCGGGGCCCGTCACACCGGGCCTGTCACACCGTGTAGTTCAATGCCAGGCGACCGCCGTCGATATACAGCGTTTCGCCGGTGATGTAGCTGGACGCGTCGCTTAGCAGATACGCCACGGCATCGGCGACTTCGGACGGTTCGCCCAGGCGGCGCATCGGCGTGCGGCTCATCAGGCGCGCGCGCGTGGTTTCGTCCGCCAGCACGGCCTTGCGTGCCAGTTCGGTGGCGATGGTGCCCGGCCCCACGGCGTTGACGCGGATACCGTGATCGACCAGCGACAGCGCCATGACGCGCGTCAGCTGTGCCAGGCCGCCTTTGCTGACGTTGTACGAAGCGATGGTCGGGATCGCCATGACGGCGTTCACCGAACTCATGTGGACGATGGCGCCGCCGCCCTGCTCCACCATGACGCGCGCGACCGCCTGGCCGACGAGGAAAGCGCCTTTCAGGTTGACGTTCAGCACCGCGTCCCATTCTTCTTCCGTGATGTCCAGGAAGTTGGCGGTGCGCACGATGCCCGCGTTGCTGACCAGTTGATCGATGCTGCCGTAGGCCTGCCGCGTCGCGGCGACGGCGGCGTCCACCGATGCCTTGCTGGCAACGTCGCAATGGATGTAGCCGACACGGCCGCCGTCGCGCGAAAGCGCATCGGCCAGGGCCTGGCCCGGCGCATCGGCGACGTCCCATATCGCGACGGCGGCGCCAGCCTGCGCGAGGCGGCGCACGCATGCCTCGCCTATGCCTTGCGAGCCGCCAGTCACCACGGCGACCTTGCCCTTGAAATCGAAAGTCGTATTGCTCATTGAAGGAATCTCCTGCCCGCGCACGCGGCGCTTCCTGTCGAAGCGCCGTTGCGAGGATCGTAGCGCATCCGGCTTACCGTTCGACGGTGCGGTTCCAACGCGCGTTGAAGGCGGGACGGGTGGCATTGATGGCATCCCAGTCCAGGACCTTGGCGGTTTCCATATAGGTCTGGAACTGCTTGAGCATGTCCTGGTTGGCGGGGTCGGCCTGCACCTTGCGGTTGGACGGGAAATGCCCACCGTACTTCAAGGCATTGGCCTGCGCCTGCGGCGACAGCAGGTACAGCGCCAGCTTCTGCGAAAGATCCGGTTCGCTGTTCTTGGCGATGACGCACTCGCCCACCATCAGGATGACGGACCCTTCCTTGGGCTGCGCGTATTCGACCGGGATGTCGCGTTTCTTGAGCCGGGAGATGGCGGTCGGCGTCAGCGGGAAGATGGCCGCCTCGTCGGATTGGATCATTTCCGCCAGCTTGGCCGAATTCGGGATGTATTCCAGCACGTTGGGGCCGATGGTGCTGCTCCACTTGGCGAAACCGGGGTCCGTGTGCTGGTCGTCGCCGCCTTCGATGCGGTTGTACATCAGGAAGGCATGCAGGCCGAAGGTGCTGTTCGAGGCCGACTGGAAGACGACCTTGCCCTTGAACTTGGGATCGGCCAGGTCCATCCACGACGTGGGCGCCGCCCAGCCGTTTTTCTTGAACAGCCGTGTGTTGTAGCCCAGGCCCGTCATGCCCATGTCGATGCCGGCGGCCATGCCGTCCTTCATGACCGCGGTGGGATAGAGATCCTTCAGCACGGGATCGGCGTGCAGCTTTTCGCACAGTCCCATGGACACCGCGCGCGCCATGACGCCGTCGTCCAGGAACATCACGTGCATCTGCGGCGAGTCCTTGTAGGCCTGCGCCTTGGCCAGGACTTCGGTGGACGTGCCGGGGACCACGACGATCTTGACGTTGTTGGCCTTTTCGAAATCGGGGAAGACGTATTGCGTGAACGCACGCTCCATGTCGCCGCCGTTCATGCCGACGTACAGGGTTTTCTGTTGCGCCCAGGCGCCGGCCGGCAGGACTGACAGGGCCGCCAGCATGGCGGCTCCGGCCAGTCGAAGGACGCGTGATTTGCGATCGTGATTGCGGTTGCTCATGTCGACTCCAGCGAATGCCCATGGCCGAGTTCCGTGCGATCCGCGGCCGCATGAGCGTCGGCAGCGTAACGGTCGATGCGGAATGCATCAATGGGGATTGCGGTCCGTCCGGTGGCGGCCAGGTCCGCCAGGACCTCGCCGGCGGCGGGCCCGACCTGGAAGCCCGCGCCGGAGAAGCCGAAGGCATGGAACAGCCCGGGCGTGGTGCGGCTGGGGCCCAGCACCGGGTTGTGGTCGGGCATGCTGCCCTCCACGCCGGACCAGAAGCGGATGATGTGCGCGCCGCGCAGCGTGGGCAGCAGGTCCGCGGCCTTTGCCATCAGCGTACCGATCTGCGCGCGGCCGGGCCGGGCAAGATCGGCATCGATCGATACGCCACGGCCGCCGCCGATCACGCAATTGCCGCGGTCCACCTGCCGCGCATAGACGCCGCCGCCTTGCACGCCCAGGCTGGCCGTCATGAAGCGCGGCAGCGGTTCGGTGACCATCATCAAGGGATGGATGGAAGTTTCCGGCACGGGTTCGCCGAACGCCGCGGCGAACCGCCCTGCCCAGGCGCCGGCGCAGTTCAGCAGGAGGCGGGCGCGGACTTCCAGCGCCGCGCCGGCGCGCAGCACGAAACGTTCGCCGTCGTGCGCCGCGCTGTCGACGCGGGTGTGCTCGCGCACGCAGGCACCGGCGCGCCGCGCGGCCAGGGCGAATGCCGGAGACACCAGCCGCGGGTTGGCGTGCCCGTCATCCGGACAGAACGAACCGCCGACCACGCTGCTTCCGAGCCACGCGAAGCGGCGCTCCAGCGCGGCGCGATCCAGCATCTGCAGATGCATGCCGAAGCCCCGCGTGCTGGCGCGATAGCGTTCGAGTTCGGCGAGGTCGGCCTCGGTGTAGGCAAGTTTCAGATGACCGCTGCGCTGGTACTCGCCGTCGATACCGATCAGGCCGGGCAGGTCGCTCCACAGGGCATGGGCACGCTGCGTCAAGGGCATCTGCGCCAGCGGGCGGCCCTGGCGGCGCACGCCGCCGTAGTTGACGCCGCTGGCCTTGGCGCCGCAGGCGGCCGCGTCCAGCAGCACCACCGGTACGCCGCGGCGACGCAGGAAAAGCGCGGCGCTGGCGCCGACGATGCCGCCACCGATGACGGCGACTTCGGTGTTTAGGCGCTCCATCAGGGCCTGCCCTGCCCGGACGGCCCCGAGCCGCCGGCCGCGTGCGGCATGCTGCCGGCGTATACGGACGGCTCGTATCGCGCGTCCGTGGAGAACAGCTGGATGGGAATGGGCTTGATGGGCGGCTGCGCGCGCAGCCAGCCTACCTGGGGCAGCGCCACACCGCTGGCGCGCGCCAGTACCTCGGCGGCCGCGGCGCCGCACATGCGGCCCTGGCAGCGGCCCATGCCGACGCGGGTCAGGGCCTTGCCGCGATTGAGCTCGCACGCGCCATCGACCTGTGCCGAGGCACGCAGCGCTCCCACCGTGATTTCCTCGCAGCGGCACAGGATGACGTCGTCGTCCAGCGACGCCGCCCAATCGTCCGGAAAGGGAAACGCGCGTTCGAGCGCGTCGCGCATGCGTTCCTGCCGCGCCAATCCGCGCTGCAAGACCGCAGTGCGCGCCGGCTTTGCGAGCATGCCCAGGTCTTCGAGCATCGCCAGGGCGGCGCGCTCGCCGGCCAGTTCCGCCGCGTCCGCACCGGCGATGCCGGCGCCGTCCCCGGCCAGATATACGCCGGGCACCGACGCCCTTCCGGCGGCGTCGCGTTCGGGCAGCCAGGCTCTATCACGTTCGTGATAAACGAAGCGGCAGCCGGCCACCGCGGCCAGCTGCGTCTCCGCGCGCAATCCCAGGCCGTAGGCCAGTGCATCGCAAGCGATGCGCAGCGGTTTGCCGCCGCCCGCGCCGTCGCGCCGGCGGCAGACGATGCCGGAGACCCTTTCATAGCCGATGGCATGATCCGGCAGCACGCCGGCATACATGGGGATGCCATGCAGCCGCAGCCAGGCCATGGTGTACAGGCCTTTGCCCACCAGCGCGGGCGTGCGCAGCATGCCCGGCAAGGCAGCCAGTCTGTCCGCGGCGGTTGCGGTATCGAGAACGGCGGCCACGTCGGCGCCGGCCTTGGCATATTGGTACGCCACCAGGTACAGCAGCGGGCCGGTGCCCATGAAGGCCACGCGCCGGCCCACGCCGCAACCCTGGAATTTCAGCGCGACCTGCGCGCCGCCCAGGGTGTAGACGCCGGGCAGGGTCCAGCCGGGAAAAGGCAGCACGCGATCGGTCGCGCCGGTGGCCAGGATGACGTGGGTGTACTCCACGGCCTCGTTGCGGCCGTCACGCAGGACGTCCAGCACACCCTGTTCGCAATTCCACACCAGCGAGCCGGGACGGTAGTCGATGGACGGCATCAGCGCCTGCATGGTTGCGTGCAGCCGCTCGGCCTTGCGATGCTCGAATCCGTAGAGTTCGCGTCCCGGACGCTGGAAGCCCGCCGGCGGCTGGCGGTAGATCTGTCCGCCCGCCCGTTGCGCCTCGTCCAGGACGACGGGCCGCAGTCCCGCGGCGACGAGCGCCTGCGCGGCGCGGATGCCGGCCGGCCCCGCGCCGACAATGACGGGGCGTACTTCACGCATGGCCGTCCTCCTTGCGCGCGGATGACAACAAACGCATGCCCGGCGCGATGAAGGTGGAGCAGGCGCGCAGCCGCGTGCCGTCCTCCAGCCGCATCCAGCAGTCCTGGCAGGCGCCCATCATGCAGAAGCCGGCGCGCGGCGCGCCGCTGAATTCGGTCTCGCGCAGGCGGCCCATCTGCACCAGCACGGCGGTCAGTACGGTGTCGCCGGCCAGGGCACGCGCGGCCTGGCCGTCCAGCACGAAGTCCACCGGCGCGCGGTCCCGCTCGCCCAGGCGCGTCAGCAGCGGTTGCATGCCGGCGGCCGTCATCGCTGTCCCACCAGAACGCGGTCCAGGCCGTATATGCGGTCCAGCAGCAGCATGGCGACGGCCGTCAGGGCGATGACCGTCGCGGATACGGCCGCCATCATGGGATCGATGGATTCGGTCGCATACATATACATGCGCACCGGCAACGTCACGGTGGATGGCGCGGTGATGAACACCGACATCGTCAGCTCGTCGAAGCTATTGATGAAGGCAAGCAGCCAGCCGCCGAAGACGCCCGGCACGATCAGCGGCAAGGTGATTTTGAAGAAGACCGTCGCGCGATTGGCGTTGAGCGAGAGCGCCGCGTGCTCGATGGAGCGGTCGAAGCCCGTGAGCGAGCCCACCAGCAGGCGCAGCACGTAGGGCGTGACGATCACGACGTGGCTGGCCACCAGCCAGGAGAAACTGCCGCTGCTGCCGATCAGGGCGAAGAAGCGCATCAGCGCGACGCCCAGCACCAGGTGCGGGATCATCAGCGGCGACAGCAGCAGGCCGTTCAGCGCGTCGCGGCCGGGAAAGCGGTAGCGCGTGATGGCGCTGGCCGCCGGCAGCGCCAGGCATACCGCCAGCGTGGCCGACAGCGTTGCCAGCAGCAGGCTGTTGCGGAAGGACTGCATGAAATCGGCGTGCGCGAACAGGGCGCGGAACCAGCGCAGCGAAAATTCATGGGTGGGAATGCTCAAGGTCGAGGCCGGCGTAAAAGCCACCAGGCAAACGACCACCAGGGGCGCCAGCACGAAGGCCACCACCAGAGCATTGAAGGCGAGCGCGAGAGGGCCGTTCTTAAGCATGTCCGCCGGACTCCCGGGGATGGAACCTGGCGCGGGAATGACGGCCTGCCCCGCGTCGACGTCCGATGGTTTGCGTGCGCATGCGGTCTGCTATCCCAGGCTGCGGCGATACGACCGCTCGATGACGCGGTTGTAGGCCATCATGATGATGACGTTGGCCACCAGCAGCAGGATCGCCAGCGTGGCGCCCAGCGGCCAGTTCAATTCGGTCAGGAATTCGTCGTACACGATCGTGGCGACCATCTTCAGCCGCCGCCCGCCCAGCAGCGCGGGGATGGCGAAGGAACTGGCGCTCAGGCCGAAGACGATCAGGCTGCCGGACAGCACGCCCGGCATGCATTGGGGCAACACCACGCGCAGCAGGGTCTGCAGGCGCGAGGCATTGAGCGAATAGGCGGCGTGCTCCACCGAGGGATCGAGCTTCTGCAGCGACGTCCACACCGGGATGATCATGAAGGGCAGCATGATGTGCACCAGGCCGATCACGATGGCGGTGGGTGTGTACAGCAGCGATCCCAATCCCAGCGCCTGGGCGACCTGCCCCAGCGGGCCCGCGGGGCCCAGCAGCATGCTCCAGCCGAAGGCGCGCACGACCAGCGATATCAGCAGCGGCGACAGGACCGCCAGCAGGAAAATCGAACGCCAGGGCGCGCGCATGCGGCTCAGGATGTAGGCCTCGGGTACGCCTACGGCCACGCAGATCGCGGTGGTCAGCACCGATATCCATAGCGTGCGCCAGAAGATGCCCAGGAAATACGGGTCGCTCAGCACCGTGGCGTAATGGTGCAGCGTCATGCCCGGCTGTATGCCGGTGTTGTAGTCGAAGGGACGGAAGGTCAAGACGAAGGTCAGGCCCAACGGCGTCAGGACCAGCGCCAGGAACACCACGCCGATCGGCATGGCGCCAAGGACGGCCGGCAGTCCGTCCATCCTGCGGCGCGGCGTGGATGCCGCCGCGCGGGAAACGTCCAGGCCGGGGGCGCTCATGCGGCCGCCTCCAGCGCCGGCAGTACCCGCGCGACGTCGGCTTGCCAGTCCACGCCGGTGCGGTCGCCGTCGCCATGCGGCGCGCGGCCGTCATTGGGGGTGAGCATCGTCAGCACGCCCAGCGGCGTATCCAGCTCGTACATCCATTGGCTGCCCAGGAAGTAGCGCGTGGCGACCGTGCCGGTCAGCCTGCCCTGCCCGAGGGCCACGGACCGCAGTTTTTCCGGACGCAGGCAGACGCGCACGGCATCGCCCAGGCTCAGGCCCTGCCCGTCCACGTCCAGGCTCAGTTCGCCGCTGCGCACCTCGGCGCGCTCGCCGGCGCGCGTCACGGTGCCCGGCAGCAGATTGGTCTTGCCGACGAATCGCGAGATGAACTCGCTGCCGGGATGCTCGTACATGCGGTACGGCCGGTCGATCTGTGTGGCGCGCCCCTCCTGCATGACGACGACGCGATCGCTGATCGAAAGCGCCTCGGCCTGGTCGTGCGTCACCATCAGCGTAGTGGTGCCGGTCTTGCGCTGGATGGCGCGCAGTTCGAACTGCATGTCCTCGCGCAGCTTGGCATCCAGGTTGGACAGCGGTTCGTCCAGCAGCAGCACCGGCGGCCGTATCACCAGCGCGCGCGCCAGGGCCACGCGCTGGCGCTGGCCGCCGGACAATTCGCGCGGATAGCGGTCGCCGTGCTGGTCCAGTTTCACCAGCGCCAGTGCCTCGCGCGTGCGGTCGCGCCGTTCGGCGCGGCCCACCTTGCGCATGGCCAGTCCGAAGTCGACGTTGTCCCGTACCGTCAGATGGGGAAACAAGGCATAGGTCTGGAACACGATGCCCAGGCCTCGCGTGTTCGGCGCCGCATGCGTGATGTCGCGGCCGTCCAGGACGACCCGGCCGCGCGTCACATCGGCGAAGCCGGCGATCATCTGCAGCGTGGTCGTCTTGCCGCAGCCCGACGGCCCGAGCAGGGAAACGAACTCCCCCTGCTCCACGGACAGGTCGAGATCCCGCACCACGCGCAGATCGCCGTAGTCCTTGGATAGCTTTTCCAGGCGAAGAAATGACATGCCGCACCCTGCCGTTTCCGTGATGGGTGGCCGCCCGGCCTGGGAGGCCCGCCCGTTCAACGCAACGGCAGTCTAGGAGTGCGCGGGAACGCGGGTCAATGGGGTTTTTCCGTAGGACTGATGATTTGTTTGTTTTATTCCGAGTAGTAGAATTATGATGTCTGTCGTCGACTGTTTTATCCAATTGGATGGAATCCAGAATGGCCGCATCTGAAGTACCGGAAAACGACTCGAATGGGCCGGGGGTGTTGCAACGGGCCTTCACCGTGCTGCGCGCCCTGGCCGACGCCAAGGGAGAGCCGCTGCGCCTGACCGATATCGCCAAACGGACGGGGCTGGCGCCCGCCACCGCGCACCGGGTGCTGCAGGCGCTGATCCAGGAAGATGCGGTGGAACAGCCGGCCGGCAGCAAGGCCTACCAGTTGAGCGTCGCCTTCTATGCCCTGGGATCGGCCGCCGGCCGCTACCGCTCCAACCTGCGCGAGATCTACCGGCCGTCCATGCTGCGCCTGTGCGGCATGCTCAGCGACACGATCTTCATCCTGGTGCGCCAGGGCTTCGACGCCATCTGCCTGGACCGCATCGATGGCCCCTTCCCGGTCCGCTCGCACACCGGCGACATCGGCGGCCGGGTGCCGCTGGGCCTGGGCCAGGCCGGGCTGGTCCTGCTGGCCAGCCTGCCCGCCGCCGAACGCGAGGAAGTCATCCGCTTCAATATCCCGCGCCTGCATCACCTGGGCTTCATCGACGAGATCTCGATGCGGGTCCGCATCAAGCAATGCCTGGAATCCCGCTACGCGTACAGCGACGGACCGGGGCTTTACCCCGGTATCGCCGGGCTTTCCGTTCCCATCGAGGACCGCAACGGCGACACGATCGCGGCGCTCAGCGTCGCCGCCCCGCAGGAACGCCTGAGCGGCGAGCGACTGCCGCTGATCGTCGAAATGCTGCACAAGGAAGCGCGCGCGATCGGCGCGCAGATCAATCCCTTCGACCCCGCCCTGCGCCGTCCCAGCCACTTCCTGGGCGCGGGCAACCGGGACGAACCGCTGGTCACACCCTGAAGGTTGTTTTTCTCGATTACAGCCGATAGGTTGTTAACCGAAAATACTACCTGAAAGTTGTTTTCCGGGAATACAGCCTATAGACTGTTGCATGACTTCCCGCGTGGAGACCCGCCGTGGATTACCCCGTCCGAACCCTGCAACAGCTGCGCCCCGTGCTGCAGGGCTTCCGCAAATCCCGGGGCCTGACCCAGGCCCAGCTGGCCGCCCGCCTGGGCATCAGCCAGCAGAGCTACGCCAAGCTGGAAGCCGCCCCCGCGAAGGCCAGCTTCGAACGGATATACCGGATCCTCCAGCTGCTGCGGGTCGAACTGGCCTTGCGGCCCATCGATCAGGAAGATCCCGCCGCATCCAGGCTGGAGTGGTGAGATGGCCCGGCGCACGCACCAGCTGGATATCTGGATGAACGGCTCACGGGTCGGCCGATGGGCGAACGAAGCCGGGGAAACCTCGCTCGCGTACGACCCCGCGTGGATCGAGCATCCGGCCGGCCGGCCGCTGTCGCTGTCCTTGCCTTTCCGCTACGACAACGCCCCTTACAAGGGTCCGGTCGTCCATGACTTCTTCGACAATCTGCTGCCGGACAGCGACACGATACGGCGCAGGCTGGCTCAGCATCATCGCGCGAACAGCACCGCCCCTTTCGATCTGCTGGCCGTGCTGGGCCGGGATTGCGTGGGCGCCATACAACTGCTGCCGCCCGATGACGTTCCGACCGGGCTGGACCATATCGAAGCCGACCCGCTTACCGACGCCGACATTGCCGCCATCCTGAGATCCGCCGTCAGCGGCACGCCCCTGGGCCACGACGACCGCACGGCGGACCTGCGCCTGTCCATCGCCGGCGCGCAGGAGAAAACCGCGCTGCTCCGTCATCAGGGACGCTGGCTGCGTCCGCGCGGCAGCACGCCCACCACCCACATCCTGAAACTGCCGATGGGCCTGGTCGGCGCCATGCAGGCGGACATGCACACCTCCGTGGAAAACGAATGGCTGTGCTCCAGGCTGGCGGCGGCCCATGGCCTGGCCGTCGCGCACTGCGACATCGCCCATTTCGAAGACCAGAAGGCGCTGGTCGTCGAACGCTTCGACCGCCGTTTCACCGACACCGGCGCGATCGTGCGCCTGCCGCAGGAAGACATGTGCCAGGCGCTGGGCGTATCGCCGCTGCGGAAATACCAGGCCGATGGCGGCCCCGGCATCACCGACATCATCGGCAAGGTACTGGGTAATTCCCAACGCGAGCGCGACGTGCGCGATTTCTACAAGGCACAGATCTTCTTCTGGATGCTCGCGGCCACCGACGGCCATGCCAAGAACTTCAGCATCGCGCTGCTGGCAGGCGGCCGATATCACGCGACGCCGCTGTACGACATCCTTTCGGCACATCCCATCATCGGCGGCAAGCGCGCGCAACTCGCGCCGCAGCGCGCCAAAATGGCAATGGGCGTGAAGGGCGCGAGCGGCCTGCATTACCGCATCGCCGACATCCGCCGACGGCATTGGTACTCGCATGCGGCAGAGATCGGCCTGGACAGGCAAACCGTCGACACGCTCATCCGGGAACTCATCGACGCCACCGAACCGGCCATCGATGCGGCCGCGGCGATGCTGCCGCCGCGTTTCCCGCACCACGTCGCAGCATCCATTTTCGCGGGCCTGCGCGCGCAGCGGGACAAGCTCGCACAGCAAGAGGACGAGGCGCGCTGAAATCCCCCTCGGCGCCGGAGACATAGACCGGCCGCGCGGCGCTGCAATCCACCCGCGAGCGATCCCGGCGCGACGACCCGCTTGTGCGCAAACGCCTAGGGCCTGTTAACGCTAGAAGGAGCCTCGCACTGGCCGCGTTACGAATGCTCGCCGTGGCGCCACCACGACAGCGCTTCGTGCCTTGCCATCCACCGGTTTGCGTACTCATGCGAGGCTCCTTCTAGCGTTAACAGGCCCTAGCGCGGCTGCCCCTGGCGCACGCCGACCATCGCCCGGGACAGGCGGCTGGCGGCCGACAGAATGTGTTCCTTGTGTCCGAGCAACACCTCCCCGGTCAGGCGCGACAGCGGACCGGAGATGCAAATCGCGCCGACCAGGCTCCAGTTGATCCCGTAGACGGGCGCGGAGATGCTGGAGACCTCCGGGTCCCGCTCCCCAAGGGACATCATGTAGCCGGCCCGCCGCACCGATTCGTAGGGTTCGCCGGGCTCGCCCGAAAACGCCAGCAACACGCGCCCCGGGCTGCCCAGTTCAAGCGGCAGGGCCGCGCCCACGCGCACGTGATGGCGTATCGAGCGGGGGCCTTCCACACGCGCCACGCAGATCCGCTGCTTGCCTTCCCGCACATAGAACGTGGCGCTTTCGCCGGTGGCCGCCGATAGTTCGCGCAGCACCGGCTGGACCACTTCCAGCACATTGAACGTCGCCTGATAACAGGCGCCCAGCCATCCCGCCGCCCGCGCCAGGCGCCAGTTACCGTCCGGCCGCTGCGCCAGGTAATCGTCCATCGCCAGGGTACGCGCCAGCCGCAGCACCGTGGAGCGGTGGCAACCGGTCCGGCGGCTGAGCTCCGCCAGCGATAGATAGGCGTCTTCGACGCCGAAGGCCTCCAGGATGCGCATCGCGCGGCGCACCGCCACTACGCCGTCCTCGGCGGATCCGTCCGCCTCCGCGGGGCCCGGAACATTTTCCATATCGTTCATTCTGCGCAACATGTCTCAATGCACGAAATGGCATTGTATTGTGTGGAACACGGGACCACAATGCGCGCATTCGATAAAAACATATGGAGACAACGATGAGATTCCTGCGCCATGCCATCGCCGCCCTTGCCGTGGGCGCCTGCGCCTTGCACGCCACGGCCGCCCTGGCCTATCCCGACAAACCCATCCGCCTGATCGTGCCCTTCCCGCCGGGCGGCGGCACGGACGCGCTGGCGCGCCAGGTCGCCAGCGAGATGGGCAAGATGAACGGCTGGAACTTCGTGATCGAAAACCGCCCCGGCGCGGGCGGCAACCTGGGCGTGGACCAGGTCGCGAAGTCGGCGCCCGACGGCTATACGCTCGTCATCGGCCAGACCAGCAATCTGGCCATCAATCCCACCCTGTATTCGAAGCTTCCCTACGACCCGGAAAAGGACCTGACGCCGATCGGGCTGGTGGCGGAAGCGCCTCTGGTGCTGGTCGTCGCCACGAAATCGCCCTACAGGACCCTGGCCGATGTGGTGGCCGCGTCCAGGTCCAAGCCGGGTTCGATCGATGTGGCCACGTCCGGCAACGGCACCGTGGCCCACCTGGCCACCGAGATGTTCCAGAAGGCCGCCGGCATCCAGCTGACGCACATCCCCTACAAGGGGGCGGCGCAAGGGGCCACCGACCTTATCGGCGGACAGATCGATATGTACATGTCCTCCGTGCCGACGCTGATCGGCCACATCCGCAGCGGTGCGATGCGCGCGCTGGCAGTGACGTCCGCCAAGCGCAGCGACGACCTGCCCGAAGTCCCCACCTTCGCGGAATCCGGCTTCAAAAACTTCGACGCGGTGACCTGGTTCGGACTGGCTGGGCCCGCCGGCCTGCCCGCCGACGTCGTTGCCACCCTGAACAAGGTCCTGGTGCAGGCCCTGGACGCGCCGTCGACACGCAAGCTCTTCCAGGCACAGGGCGCCGCCGTACGCACCAGCACACCGGGCGCTTTCGGCAAGCTGATCCATGACGACCGCATCCGCTGGGGGCAGATCGTCAGGGAATCCGGCGCGCACATCGATTGAACCGGGAGACACCATGAAAAAAACACTATCGAACTGCGCGCGGCCGACCCGCCGGCGCTTTCTTGCCGGTAGCGCGATGCTGGCCGCCGGCGCCGCCACGATTTCCCGTACCGCGGCCGCCGCCGCGCCATGGCCCGGCGGCAAGCCCATCACCTGGGTCGTACCCTATCCCCCGGGTGGCAGCACGGACGTATTGGGCCGCAGCATCACCCAGCAATTGGATGGGCTGTTGGCCACCAACGTCATCGTGGAGAACAAGCCGGGCGCCACCGGCACCATCGGCGCCGCGCTGGTCGCGCGTGCCGCGCCCGACGGATACACGCTGCTGGGTACGTCCATCGGCCCCCAGGCCATCGCGCCGCACATCATGGGCAAGCTGCCCTATGACCCGATCGCGTCCTTCGCGCCGGTCATCACCATCGGCACCATCCCGCACATCCTGGTCGTCGGTGCCCGCGAGCCTTATACGTCCGTCAAGGACCTGGTCAAGGCGGCCCTGGCCGCGCCCGGGAAACTGGCGTTCGCATCCGGCGGCACGGGCACCATCCTGCAAATGCAGGGCGAACTGCTGCAGCGGCAAAGCGGCGCGAAATTCCTGCACGTTCCCTACAAGGGCGACACGCCGGCACTGCAGGACACGCTGGGCGGACAGGTCCAGTTCATGTTCGCGCCGGCCGCCGCCGCGCTGCCGCACGTCAAAAGCGGCGCCTTGCGCGCGTTGGCCGTGACCTCGGCCGCGCGGCTGCCCGCCCTGCCGGACACGCCCACGATGACCGAAGAAGGGTTCAAGGATTTCGTCGTCGAACAGTGGCAGGCCGTGTTCGCCCCGGCCGGCACACCGGCCGCGGTCATCGACCGCCTGAACCACGCGATAGGCCAGGCCCTGCGCAGCCCCGGCGTGGCCGAGCTGGCCGACAAGCTGGGCATCACCCTCGCCGGCGGCACACCGCAACAGCTCGACGCGCTGCGCCGCGCCGACTACGAGAAGTGGGGCCGGCTGATTCGCGAGGCGCACATCAAGGCCTGAGCTCCCTCGCACAACCACCAGGGTCCCGCACCCGCTCCCATGCAACAGGAATCACCATGAGCACTCCCGATATCGTCAAGGACTTCCCGCGCGTTCCGGCAAACATCGTCGCGCAGGCCGCACGCTTCCAGCCCGCCATTCTGGCCGACGTGGCCGGACGCCGGGGCGCCCTGCACGGCCGCATCCGCCCGCTGCATCCCTCCATGAAACTGGCCGGCCCCGCGTTCACGGTGGAAGTCCGGCCGGGCGACAACCTGATGATCCACGCGGCGATCTCGCTGGCGCGACCCGGCGATGTGCTGGTCATCGACGGCAAGGGAGATCTGAGCTCCGCGTTGATGGGCACCATCATGATGACCGCCTGCAAGCAACTGGGACTGGCCGGCGTGGTCATGGACGGCGCCGCGCGCGACAGCCTCGAAATCATCGAAATGGATTACCCGGTATTCGCCGCCGGCACCAACCCCAACGGACCGACCAAGAATATCGGCGGGCGCATTGGCCACCCCGTGACGGTGGGCGGCGTGACGGTGCATCCGGGGGACTTCATCATCGGCGACAACGACGGCGTGGTGGTGGTCGAACGCGACAAGATCGAAGGCCTGCTGCCGGCCGCCGACAAGAAGGTCAAGGACGAGGCCGCGCGCATCGCGGCGATCAAGGGCGGCGACACCGCGGCCAAGTGGCTGGGCTCGGCCCTGCGCGCAGCGGGCGTTTTGAAGGAAGGAGAAACGCTGTGACCCAGGCATCATCCGCGCAACGATCGGGCCGTCCGGCGATCCTGGTCACCGCGGCCGATCTGGCGCCGCAGGCGCTGGCACTGCTGGAAGCGTATGACGTCGTCTACGCCGGCAAGACCCCCAGCGAAGAAGACATCGTAGCGTTGTGCCGCGAACACGATCCGGTCGCGATCATCGTGCGCTACAGCAAGGTAGGCGCGGCCGCCATGCAGGCGGCGCCGTCGCTGAAGGTGATATCCAAGCACGGCAGCGGCACCGACACGATCGACAAGGCAGCCGCGCAGGCGCGCGGCATCGCGGTGGTCGCGGCGGCGGGCGCCAATGCGGCGGCCGTCGCCGAACAGGCCATCGCGCTGCTGCTGGCCTGCGTCAAATCGGTGGTGGCGCTGGACTGCCGCATGCACGCCGGCCACTGGGACAAGGCCACGCACAAGAGCACCGAACTGGCCGGCAAGACGCTGGGCCTGGTCGGACTGGGCGCCATCGGCCGCCGCATGGCGCGGATGGCGGCCAGCATGGACATGCGGGTCATCGGCTTCGACCCCTATGCCCGCGACCTGCCCGACTACATCGAAAGCGTGAGCCTGGAGGCGATCTGGCGCGAGTCGGATGCGATCTCGCTGCACTGCCCCCTGACGGAAGACAACCGCGGCCTGCTCAACGAACGCACCCTGGCGCAATGCAAGCCGGGGGTGGTGATCGTCAACACCGCGCGCGGCGGACTGATCGACGAGGACGCGCTGCTGCGCGCGGTGCGCGGCGGCCAGGTCAAGGCCGCGGGCCTGGACAGCTTCGCCAGCGAACCCATGGGGGCCGGCCATCCCTTCCAGACCGAGCCCAACATCATCCTCAGTCCCCACATCGGCGGCGTCACGCGCGAAGCCTACGTGAAGATGGGCGTGGCCGCCGCCGAAAACGCGCTGGCCGTGCTGCGGCAGTCGACGCCGCGCGATTGATACGGGAGCAAGGCCATGGGCAAACGATGGAAGCACGCGCCACCCGGCAGCAGTTGGGGAGAATTCGGCGACGATGACCAGCGCGGCCGGATGAATCTGGTAGATCGCGCCAAGGTGATGCAGGGTATCGCCGAAGTACGCGAAGGACTGACCTTCTGCCTGTCCCTACCCCTGGATCTGCCCGGCGGCATGGCGCTGAATCCGCGCCGGCTGCCGCCGCGCCGCTATGCCACCCTGCGCGACGGCAAGAGCGCCGGTGTCCAGGGCTATTGCTGGTCCTACTCCAGCGAGGACCCCGCGCTGACCGACGTGGTGTGCGACGACGTGCTGCTGATGAACACGCAGTACTCCACGCAGTGGGACAGCCTGGCGCATATGGGCAGCCGTTTCGATGCCGATGGCGATGGGGTCGCCGAGGCCGTCTTCTACAACGGCTTTCGTGCCGGCGAAGACTTGCAGGCGGCGCCGGAAGACCCCAAGGCGGTGGCGGATTGGGCGCGCTTCCCCGGACCTCGGGCGCGCGCCCTGGGCATCGAGAACCTGGCCGAACATGGCGCGCAGGGGCGCGCGGTGTTGATCGACCTGGAACATCACGTGGGCCGCGAGCGGCGCGCCGTGGGGTATGACGCGCTGATGCGCATGATGGACGCGGACGGCATCGTCGTCGAGCCCGGCGACATGGTCTGCCTGCATACCGGCTTCGGCGACATGCTGGTGTCGATGCGCGGCAAGCCCGACGTCGCGCATCTGCGCGCGACCGGCAGCGGACTGGACGGCCACGACGAACGGCTGCTGCAGTGGATCGTCGATACGCGGCTGGCGTGCCTGATCTCCGACAACCCCGCCGTGGAATTGGTCCAGCCGGTCAAGTTCGGCGGGCCGGGCCAGCCGCTGCGTGGACCGCGCCTGCCCTTGCACGAGCACTGCCTGTTCAAGAACGGCATCCATCTGGGCGAGCTTTGGTGGCTGACGCCGCTGGCTCGCTGGCTGCGGACACACGGCCGCAGCCGCTTCCTTCTGACCGCGCCGCCGCTGCGGCTGCCGGGCGCCGTCGGATCGCCCGCCACGCCCATCGCGACCGTGTAGCGCCTTACCGAAGACGATTCGACCGCAAGCTGTTCAACGACAAGACGGATCCCGCCCCGAAAGACCGGGCAATGCAGAGCCCGGCCACCGGCGCGATCCCGAGGAGACATCATGACCCGATTCCGTGCCCGCCTGGCGGCGGCCATCGTCCTGGCCGCTTCGGCCGCCGCGGCGCATGCCGCGTATCCGGACCGCCCGGTCCGCATCATCGTCGGCTTCTCTCCCGGCGGCCCGACCGACGTGGTCGCGCGCAGCTTCGCGTCGTACGCCGCGCAGGCGCTCGGCCAATCCTTCGTGGTGGAGAACAAACCGGGGGCCAACACCATCCTGGCCGCCGAAGCCGTCGCCAAGGCACCGGCCGACGGCTATACGCTGCTGTTCGGCGCCACCAATCACACGATGATCCCCGCTCTATACAGCAGCCGCGTCAGGTTCGATGCCTTGCGCTCGTTCACGCCGATCTGCACCGTCGCGGTCAGCCCCACCGTGCTGGTCGTCGGCCCTTCCATGGCGGCGAAGACCCTGGGCGATTTCATGGCCCGGCTGAAGGCCGAACCGGGCAAGCATACCTATGCGACGCCGGGCACCGGCAGTTCCGGCCATTTCGTGACCGCGCAGTTCCTGAAGCTGACGGGCACTTCGATGAACCATATCCCGTACAAGGGCGCCGCGCAGGCGATCTCCGACCTGATGGGCGGCCAGGTCGACAGCTCGTTCGCGACCCTGGGTTCGGTCCTGCCGCAAGTGCAATCCGGCAAGCTCACCGCGCTGGCGGTAGCGGCACCGCAGCGCCTGCCGCAACTGCCGGACGTGCCGACTTTCGAGCAGGCGGGCGTCCATGGATTCGCGGCCGACGCCTGGTACGGTGTCCTGGCGCCGGCCGGCATTCCCGCCGACGCACGCGAGCGGCTGGAGCAGGTGGCGGCGGCCTATTCCGGCGCGGCCGGCACGGCCAAAAGCCTGGACGCGCTGGGCATGCAGCCGCGGCACACCTGCGGCGATGCGTTTCAGGCGCAAATGGCGCACGAGATCGATGAATACACCGCCCTCGCGAAGGAACTGGGCCTGAAGGCCGAATAGTTCTGCCCGCCGGGCCGCTATTCCGCGCCGATTCCAGAATGAAGGAGAACCTTCGATGTTCCTGACCCATCCGCCGGCCGTCGTCGACTTCGATGTCTGGTCCGCCATGCCCGAGACGTATCGCAAGCCGGCGCGCAGCGCCTGGGCCGACGCCAATCGCGGCGGCGCGATAACGGACTCCTTCCTGGAAGGACCGGTCTTCGACGATGCCGGCAATCTCTATGTGACCGATATCCCCTGGGGACGCGTCTTCCGCGTCGATCCGGCCGGCGCCTGGACGCTGGTGGCCGAATACGACGGCGAGCCGAACGGCATGAAGTTCCTGGACGCCGGCCACCTGCTGATCACCGACTACAAGAACGGGCTAATGCTGCTGGACGTCGGGACCGGCGCCGTAACGCCGTACCTGGAGCGCCGCAACAGCGAGCGCTTCCGGGGCGTGAACGACCTGGTATTCGACCGCGACGGCAATCTGTACTTCACGGACCAGGGCCAGAGCGGCCTGCACGATCCGAACGGACGCCTGTATCGCCTGCGCGCCAACGGCCAGCTCGACCTGCTGCTGGACAACGTGCCCAGCCCCAACGGCGTGGCCCTGTCGCCGGACGGCCGTGTGCTGTATCTGGCCGTCACGCGCGGCAATTGCGTCTGGCGCGTTCCCCTGATGGCCGACGGCAGCGTCAGCAAGGTCAGCCAGTTCTTTACGTCCTACGGGCCCAGCGGCCCCGACGGGCTGGCCGTGGACGCCGAAGGCAACCTGCTGGTCTGCAATCCCGGCCTGGGCTATGTCTGGCTGCTCAATCCCCGCGCCGAGCCCATCACGATCTGGCGCAGTCCCAAGGGGATGTCGACCACCAACATCGCCTTCGGCGGGCCGGACCGGCGCACGGTTTTCTGCACGGAATCGGTCTCCGGCTCCATTCTCACGACCCGCGCGCCGCAGCCCGGCGTGCCGCTTTACCGCCTGCAAACGGCAGGACCCGGCCGCTAGGGCCTGTTAACGCTAGAAGCAGCACGCATTCGGCGATGCGTTCCGACGGCAGGCACGCATCGCACATCGGGACGCGGCACCGCGCCCCATAAAACACCGGTTCCCGCGGGGACCGTAGCCATCACTTGAAGGAGACATCCATGTCCGCAGCAACGGCCGTTCGGCCCTCATTCTTCCGGCGCGCGGCGCGCGTCCTGGCTGCCACGCTGGCCCTGACGGGCGCGGCGGCCGCTCACGCGGAATTCCCCGACCATCCGATCACGATCGTCGTTTCCTACGCGCCAGGGGGCTCGGCCGATGCGCTCGCCCGCCTGCTGGCCCAGAAAATGGCCGTCAGGCTGGGTACCAGCATCGTGGTCGAGAACCGGCCGGGCGCCAGCGGTACCATCGGCGCGGCCTACGCCGCCAAGGCGGCGCCGGACGGCTACACCATGCTTTACGATGCCACGCCGTATTCGATCAACCCGCATCTGTTCCCCCGGATGCCGTATGCCAGCGACGCGCTGAAACCCTTGTCGCTGGTGTCCCTGGCGCCCAACATCCTGATCGTCAAAGCGGATTCGCCCTACAAGGATGTACAGGGCCTGATCGCGCAGGCCAAGGCCCACCCCGGCAAGATCAATTTCGCCTCCGGCGGCAGCGGTACGGTCCAGCGCCTGGCGGCGGAATTGTTCCGCCAGAAGCTGGGCCTGGACATGGTCCATGTTCCCTACAAGAGCGGCGGCCCGGCGATCACCGACGTCATGACCGGCCAGGTGGACTTCATGTTCAGCACGGTGGCGGCTTCCTCGCCGCTGGTCGAAGCCGGCCGCTTGCGCGCCCTGGCGATCTCCTCGCCGCAGCGCTCGCCGCGCCTGCCGGACGTCCCCACCGTTGCCGAGACCGTGATCCCCGGCTACGAAGTGTACGAATGGAACGGCGTGTTCCTGCCGGCCGGCGTACCCGATGCGATCGCGACCAAGCTGCGCGACGCCCTGGTGCAGACGCTGGCCGAGGACGATGTGCAAAAGCGCTTCAAGGACCTGGGCGTGCAGCCGGTCGGTTCGACGCCGGCCGAGTTCGCGGATTACCTGAAGAAGGAAGACGCCAAGTGGGCGGAGGTCATCCGCAAGGGCAATATCCACCTGGATTGAACGCGGCGGCTTGCCGGCGCCGTGGCGCCGGCATGGGCGGCATCGGATAGGGCCGCGCGGCAGGCGTGAAGCAACGCTTTTCGACGCGGGACGCAGGATGCCCCGGCCGCCTCACGCCACCGACGCCACCCAGGCCGCGAATTCGGCGCACGGCTTTATGTCCAGCGTGCCGGGCGCGCTCACCAGGAAATAGCCTTCGCCGCTGCGCAAGGCGATATCCAGCGGCTGCACCAGCATCCCGCGGGCCAGCTCATCCCGCATATAAGCCTGCTGCGTCAGGGCGATGCCCGCACCCTGCACTGCCGCCTGCAGGCAAAGCGCGGCATTGGCCAGGGGCACCAGCCGCGCCCCGGCCGACGGCAATCCGGCCTGAGCCAGCCACGCATCCCAGCTGACCGGCGCGATCATCGAGTGCAGCAGTTTGTGCTCCAGCACGTCGCGCGGGTGGCGGATCTCCGCCGCCAGCGACGGCGCGCAGGCCAGCGCCAGCACGTCGTCGAATAGCGCTTGTGCGTGAACGGCCGGCCACTTGCCGTGGCCGCGCCGCACCACGAAATCCGCGTCGCCCAAGCCCACGTCGTCCGCCCGGGCGACCGTCGCGACTTCCAGGTCGATATCCCCATGCGAGGCATAGAAACCCGCCATGCGAGGCATCAGCCATTTGATCGCGAAGCTGGGAATCACCTTCAGCCGGACGCGGCGCGCGCGGCCCAGGGACGTCGCCTCGTGTACCGCTTCCTCTACACGATCGAACAGCTCCGCCACGCGCGACGCCAGCTGCATGCCGCTGGGCGTCAGCACGGCCTCGCGCCCTTCCTTGCGGCACAGGCGGGTATCCAGCGCCGCCTCCAGGGCGCGGATCTGGTGGCTGACGGCGCCGGGCGTGACGTGCAGGGTCTGGGCCGCGCGCGCCACGCCGCCGGCGCGATTGACCGCGTCCAGGACGCGCAGCGGTCCCAGGATATTGCGCAACTTATGCATGATGCGTGAATGATCCTCAACGATCGCCAAAGAAATTCGCATGACGCTCGCCGGACCGCCTCCTATAGTCGTGATCCGGGACAACAAGAATTCTCAACATACAGGACCCGGCGGTGTATCGGGAACATCCAGGAGGAGACATCATGCGTATCGCAATCTTTCGCCGCGCCGCAACAGCCGCGGCCATGGCGTTATTGCTGGGTGCCGCGCCGGCGCACGCCCGCGACGACTATCCCTCGCGTCCGCTGAAAATGATCGTGCCGTTTGCCGCCGGCAGCGCGGCGGACACGCTCTCGCGCGCCGTCGCCACGCAGCTGGCCGGCCAGCTGGGCCAGGCGGTGGTCGTCGAGAACAAGGCCGGCGCGGGCGGGACGATAGGCACGGTGGACATCGCCCGCGCCGCCGCCGACGGCTACACCATCGGGCTGGCCGCGCAGGGCACGCTGATCACCAACCAGGCCCTGTACGACAAACCCGGCTATGACTCCGTCAAGGACTTCACGCCCATCGCCGTGCTGGCCGATGTGGCCAACGTCCTCGTCGTCGCGCCCGGTTCGCCCTACGCCTCGGTCGCGGAATTGATGCAGGCCATCAAGGCCGCGCCCGCCAACAAGTTCAGCTTCTCGTCCAGCGGCGTGGGGACCAGCCATCACATTGCCGGCGTGGTGCTGGGCCAGTCCCTGGGCAAGCCTCTCATGCATGTGGCCTACACCGGCGCGCCGCAGGGGCTGGTCGCCGTCATGAGCAAGGAAGTCGACCTGGGGCTGTACAACATCCCTGCCGCCATCGGTTTGATCCGTGGTGGCAAGCTCAAGCCGCTGGCCGTCACCAGCCGGGGGCGGTCGCCCTTGCTGCCCGGCGTGCCCTCGCTCGACGAAAGCGGCCTGAAGGGCTACGAAGTCACCCTGTGGTTCGGCATCATCGCGCCCGCCGGCGTGCCCGCGGATCGCGTGGCGCGGCTGCACAAGGAGCTGGATGCGGTCATGCGGCAACCCGCCCTGCGGACCAGGCTGACGGAACAGGGCTATGACGTGGCGCCGACGCCCTTGGCACCGTCCGCGGATTTCACGGCCCTGATCGGGCGCGATCTGGAGAAATGGCTGCCCGTCCTCAAGTCCTTGCGCGGGGGCACGCAATGACGATGCATGCCCGAGATGGCGCGAACGGCATCCGTGCGGCGGACACGCGCACCGTCGCGCAAATCCTGGCCGCGCACGCCGTCCACACCCCGCTGTCCGCGATCCCGCCATTGGCGCTGGAGCATGCCAAGATGAGCCTGGCCAGCACCATCGCCAGCGCTTCGATGGGGTACCGCATCGAGTCGGCGGCGATCCTGCGCGGCCTGGAGATCGACGACGGCGGCGCGCCGCAGGCGACGCTATGGTTCCACGGCGCGCGGCTGCCCGTCGCCCGCGCGGCGCGCGTCAATGCCGTGGCCAGCGACGCCGCCGCCTCCGACGACAGCGACCTGCGCAGCATCGCCCATATCGGCACCATCGTCAGCACGACCGCGCTGGCCCTTGCCGAATGGCTGAACCGCCCGGGTCGCGAGGTACTGGCGGCCATGGTGCTGGGCTACGAGGTTGCCGGCCGCATCGACGAATCGCTGACCCCCGGCCGCATGCAGCGCGGCTTCCATGGATCCGTGTCGACGGTGTTCGGCGCGGCGGTGGCCGCCGGCCGCCTGCTGCGCCTGGACGAGGCGGCGATGACCCACGCCATCGCCCTGGCCGCGACCTCCATCGGCGGCATGGCGCTGGCGGCCGATACCAGCTGTTCGCGGGAATACCACGCGGGCCTGGCCGCGATGGCCGGCATCCAGGCCGCGCAGGCGGCGCGCGCCGGATTCCTGGGCGATCCCGCCATCCTGGAAGCGCCGCGCGGGTTCCTGCAGGCCATGGGCGGCCAGGCCGTCGAGGACATCGTGCGCGACCTGGGCGCGTCCTGGGACATCGTCACCGACATGGCGATCAAGCTGATGCCGGGCGCCCATCCCTTTCATGCGGTGGCCGAAGCGGCAGCCACCGCCGCGCGCGAGCACGACATCGACCCGTCGCGCATCGCATGCATCGTCGTATCGGCCGGCGTGCAGCACACCAGCTTCGGCGGCGCGCCGCATCCCCGCAACCTGGTGGAGGCCGCGCACAGCGTGGCCTACTTCGTGGCCGCGTCCGTCGTCGACCGCGGCTTCGGCTGGGACAACCTGACCGCGGACAAGATGGGCGATCCCCGCATCGCGGCGCTGCAGGACAAGGTGCGATACGCCAGCGAGCCGCCACCGCTGCCGGACCGCTTCCCTCACCGGCACGGCGGCAGCATTGCCATCCACATGGACGATGGCGCCATCCATCGCGCGACCTGCCGCTCGCCGCGCGGCGCGGGCTCGCGCGGCATCGCATGGGCCGACGTCGAAGCCAAGTACCGCCAGCTGGCGCCGCGCGCCGGGCTGGAGGACGCACAGGTCGCGCATACCCTGTCGCTGATCCGCGGCCTGGACCATCTGGACGATGTCGCCCGGCTGGCCGCCGGCCTCATGCTGCGGTGACAAGGTCGTTATGCCGAAAACATGCATTCTGCTATGCCGCCGGCGTGGCGTGTCGTGCCGCGCGGCGTGACTAGTATTGCCTCACATGCGCATGGGTCCGCGACCGCGGCCCGGCGCGCGTCACGGCGGGCCGCCTCCGATAGCGGCAGGCAGGCCCGTCCGCAAAAGAGGGTGGGGCAGTCCCCACCCGAAGAAGGCAGGCCCGCCCTGCCGACAACACCGAGGAGACAGACATGTTGCGATTCCTTATCGGGTGTGCCGCCGCCCTGGCACTGGCCGCGCCGGCCGCGGCCGCCGACAACTTCCCTTCCCGCCCCATCGTTATGCTGGTCGCGGTGGCACCCGGCGGCACGCTGGATACGCTGGCGCGCCAGATCGCCAGCGGACTGACCACCGAGCTGGGCCAATCGGTGGTCGTGGAAAACACGACCGGCGCGGGCGGCCTGATCGGCTACCAGCGCTTGATGAAATCCGATCCCGACGGCTACACCCTGATGTTCAGCAACATGTCGCTGGCCATCATCCCCCTGCTGTATCCCTCCGCACGGGTCGACCCGGTGCGCGACCTCTCGCCCATCGGCACCGTGGCGACCGTGCCCATGGTGCTTTCCGTCAGCAACAAGAGCGGCATCACGAGCCTGCCGGAGATGCTCAAGCGCATGCGCTCGGGCGGCCCCAAGCTGAATTTCGGCTCGGGCGGACCCGGCACCACTGCCCATCTCGCGGAAGGCCTGTTCCTGCACATCTCCAAAACCCAGGGCGAGCTGATCCAGTATCGCGGTTCGGGACCGGCGATCGCCGATCTGATGGCGGGCACCATCGATGCCGTCATCGACCAGACCGTCACCATGATGCCGCTGCACAAGGACAAGCGCATCCGCGCCATCGCGGTCTCGGCGCCGCAGCGCCTGGCGCAGATGCCGGACGTTCCCACCTTCGCGGAAGGCGGACTGCCGGCGTTCAACCTGGCGATATGGAACGGCGTGGTGGCGCCCCGCAATACGCCCAAGCCGGTGGTGGATAAGCTGGCCGCGGCGCTCTCCAGGACCATCGACAGCCCGGAATTCAGGAACCGCATCGACCAGCTCGCGGCCACCCGGCCCGGCCAGGCCGAACGTGGGCCGGCGCCGTTTTCCGCGCTGCTGGCCAAGGACACCCGGGAAGTGGCCTCGCTGGCCAAGCAGATCGGCCTGACGCCGCAGCAATAGGCCGCGCCCCGCGCGCGCAGTATTTCCCACACGACGCTTTACGAGGAGCGAACATGCAATCGGAGACTTACGGATTCATCGGCCTGGGCAATATGGGCGGCCCCATGGCGGGGCGGCTGCTGGACGCCGGCCACGGCCTGGCGGTGTACGACACCAATGCCGCGGCGGTCCAGGCCCTTGCGGGCAAGGGCGCGACGGCCTGCGCCGGCACTCGTGAGGTCGCCGACCAGGCCACGACGATCTTCCTGAGCCTGCCGACGCCGGAGATCGTGCAGCGCGTCGCCACTGACCGGGACGGCCTGATGGCGGGCAGCCGCGTCAAGCGCGTGGTGGACCTGTCCACCATCGGCCCGCGCACCGCGCGGGAAGTCAGCCGCGCGCTTGCCGCGCGCGACATTCTGTATGTGGACGCGCCCGTCAGCGGCGGCGTGGGCGGCGCGCGCGCCGGCACGCTGGCCGTCATGGCCGCCTGCCCGCGCGCGGACTACGATGCACTGCAGCCGGTACTCAAGCACTTCGGGCCGGTGTTCTACCTTGGCGGCGAGGCCGGCATGGGCCAGAGCATGAAGCTGGCCAACAACCTGATGTCGGCCGCCGCGGTCGCGATCACTTCCGAAGCCATGGCGATGGGCGTGAAAGCCGGGCTCGATCCCAAGACCATGCTGGACGTTATCAACTCCGGTTCGGGACGCAATACCGCCAGCCAGGACAAGTTCCCGCGCGCGGTACTGACCGGCACCTTCGACATCGGCTTCGCCGCACGGCTGGCCTACAAGGACGTGCGCCTGTGCGTGGACGAGGCCGAGGCCATCGGTGTCCCGATGGTGGTGGGCTCCGCGGTGCGCGAGATGCTGGTCATGACGCATGCGATGTGCGGCGAGGACGCCGACTTCACGCACATCGCCAGGATGGTCGAAACGATCGCCGGCGTGGAGATCCGCCAGCGCGGCGAGGGCAAGGGCTGACGCGGCCGTGCGTTTGCGCGTTGGCGCAAGCTTTGAAGCGGGGCCGCCGGCCGGGTCGGCGTGCCGGCTACCGGCCGCAGGCCCAGTACGCAGGGCGAGATTGCACGGCCGCCACTTTCAGGACAGCACCGCGGGATCCGGCGCCCAGTTTCCGCGCGCGATCATGTCCTGGATCTGCCGCCGCAGGATCGTGCGCAGGATGCGCACGGCCTTGGTGGAGGGCCGCTGGGTCGACGCGGCGATCAGCAGGGATCGCGTAATCCCGGGCCGGGCGATGCGCCAGATGCGCATGCGGCCCTGCGCGATCTGCGGCGCCACGCAGGAATAGGACAGCACGGCATAGCCCAATCCGCTTTCCACCAGTTGCAGCATGGAATGCATGGCGTCGACTTCCATTTCGACATTCGGTTCCAGCCCCAGCGCCGCCAGCGCCTCGTCGACCAGCACGCGCACGCCGTGCGGCCGGCCGGGCAGGATCATGGGCAGGCAGCTCAAACGCGCGGCCTGCACCGGCCCCGCGCCGACGCCCGCCGGGTCGTCGCGCGGGCCAAGCAGGAACAGCTCGTCGGTCAGCAGGGATTCTGCCCTTAGCGAGGGGATGTTCAGCCGCGGCGCGTCGTACAGGATGGAGATGTCCGTCAGGCCGTTGCTCAGCCATTCCAGCACATGGCCGCTATAGCCCTCCATGAACTTCAGCGCAACGCCCGGCACGGCGCGGCGGAAAGCCTGGATCAGCGGTACCGACAGCACGGCCGATATCGACGCCGGCATCCCGATCACCACCGGCCCGCCCGGCACCGCGCCGGAAGCCTTGACCGCGCTGACGGCGCTGCGCGTGCTTTCGACGATACCGCGCGCATATTGCGCCAGCAGCGTGCCGGCCTCGGTCAGCAACACGCCG
Source organism: Bordetella sp. (assembly GCF_057362025.1). Taxonomy (NCBI): domain Bacteria; kingdom Pseudomonadati; phylum Pseudomonadota; class Betaproteobacteria; order Burkholderiales; family Alcaligenaceae; genus Bordetella; species Bordetella sp. The sequence goes on from NZ_JBMQQZ010000107.1 coordinate 60,111, forward strand.
CGTCCGGTGCGGTGAAACAGCGCCACGCCCAGTTCCTGCTCCAGCGCCTTGACGCGCCGGCTCAGGATGGGCTGGCTGATGGACAGGCGCATGGCCGCCCGGGAATACGCGCCGGCATCCGCGATGCCGATGAACATTTCCAGCTGTCGTAGTTCCATCGCGCCGTCCGCCCCGATGAAGAATGCGGCAGCGGCGGCGGCGTCAGGCCGCGGCGCGCTGCGTCGGATACTGCCCGTCCGTGACCGCTTCCTGCCAGGTCGCCTTGCCCATCGACGTCGCCATGTGGATCATGTACGTGTCCGACGCCGCGCCGTGCCAGTGCCGTTCGTTCGGCCCTATCCACACCACGTCGCCCTGGCGGATCAGCTGCGGTTCCTGCCCGTCCAGGCAAATCCAGCCCTGGCCCGCCGTCACATGCAGCACCTGCCCGTACTCATGGGTGTGCCAATGGGTGCGGGCGCCCGGAGAGAAAAACACATTGTTGATGCCGACGTTGTCCATCGTCGGCATCACCGGATCCGCCCACACCACGCCGGTAAACGTCGCGCCGCGCTGTTCGGAAGGAACGCCTGACACCCTGCCGTGAAATACCTTCATTGCCTGCCTCCTGTGCATTGCCTGTTGGAACCGCACGCCGCCCGGGGGGCCGCCCGCGGTAAGTAAGGATGATGACGCCCCGCGCGTCCTAAGCGCGCGCGGCTTCCGCTTCGTAGGCCGCGATGGCCTCGCTGGCCACGCGGAAGGCCGCCAGCGCCAGCGGCACGCCGCAATACACGGCCGCCTGCATCAGCACCGCGCGTACCTCTTCCCGCGTGCAGCCGTTGCGCAACGCGCCCTTCACATGCGAGGCCAGCTCGTGGTGCTGGCTCATCGCCGTGAGCATGCCCAGGTTAAGAAGACTGCGCGTCTTGAATGGCAGGGTTTCATCGCCCCAGATCTCGCCCCAGCAGTATTCGGTCACCAGCTTTTGCATGGGCCGATTGAAGTCGTCGGCCGCATTCCAGGATTTTTCGACATGGGCGGCGCCCAGTACGTCCTTGCGGTTCTGGAAGCCTTTCTGGAAGAGCTCGTCGTTTGCCATCGCTGGTTCCTTTTCGATCGGCGCGGCCCGGTGCCGCTGCCGCATGCCCCGCGCAACGGCACCGG
>NZ_JBMQQZ010000108.1:0-82112 GCF_057362025.1 Bordetella sp.
CGAAGCGCTCGCCTTCGACGGCGGCCCGGTGGTGCTGGCCGACCGCGCGGACAACCCCGGCAGCGGCGCGCCGGGCGATTCGACTTACGTGCTGCGCCGCCTGCTGGAACGCGGCATTGCCAACGCCGCGCTGGGACCGCTGTGGGATCCGCTGGCGGTGCGCATCGCCTTCGACGCCGGCGAGGGGGCCACGCTGCCCATGCGCCTGGGCGGCAAGGTGGGCCCGTTGTCGGGAGAGCCGGTCGACGCGGTCTGTACCGTGCGCGCCTTGCGGCGCGACATGAAGATGACCGGCCTGACCGGCAGCCCGACGTCCATGGGCGATTGCGCGCTGGTGCAGGCCGGCGGCGTGGAGATCGTACTGGTCTCCAACCGCAACCAGGCGATGAACATCGACCTGTTCACCCAGCTGGGCTGCGATTTGACCGCGCGCAAGATCGTGGCGGTGAAATCGGCGCAGCATTTTTATGCCTCGTTCTCCAAGGTCGCCAGGCACATCGTTTACGTGGGCGCGCCCGGCGTGGCGACGCCGGACTGGAAGACGCTGACCTACAAGAAAATCCGCATGCCCAAATGGCCGTTGTAAGGCACGCCGCAGTACGCTCGCCGCATTTCCCTCTTTTCGATTCCGCTTACGGAGCCTCCATGAAACGCCGCATTCAATCCGCTCTCGTCGCCTTGTCCATGGCCGCCGCATGCCTGGCCGGCGCTCCCGCCCAGGCCGAGGGCAAGACCCTGCGGCTGGTGCCCTACGCCGACCTCAAGGTGCTGGACCCCTTCTTCACCACCGCCTATATCACCCGCAACTTCGGCTTCATGGTGTATGACACGTTGTTCGCGCCGGATGCCAAGGGCAATCCGCAGCCTCAGATGGTGGCGAACTACAAGACCTCGGCGGACGGCAAGTCCTGGTCCTTCACGCTGCGCGACGGCCTGAAGTTCAGCGACGGCAATCCGGTGCGGTCGGCCGACGTGGTGGCCTCGCTGCAACGCTGGCAGAAGCGCGACAACATCGGCCGCGCGATGGTGGCGGCTGGCGGGAAGTGGGCGGCCGTCGACGACAAGACATTCACGCTGACATTGAGCCAGCCGTTCGGGCCGGTGCTGGACGGCCTGGCCAAGGTGGCCAGCTATCCCGCCTTCATCATCCCGGAACGCCTGGCCAAAATGCCCGACACCTCGCCCCTGAACGAAGTGGTGGGCTCCGGCCCCTATCTGTTCAAGCGCGACGAATGGGTACCGGGCAGCAAGCTGGTGTTCGTGCGCAATCCGGCCTATGTGGGGCGCAGCGAAGCGCCGTCAGGCCTGGCCGGCAACAAGACCTCGCACGTCGATCGCGTGGAATGGGCCATCCTGCCGGATTCCAACAGCGCCATCGCCGCGCTGAAGAACAATGAAGTCGACATGATCGAGGAGCTGCCGCCCGACTATATCCAGGCACTGCGCGGCGACAGCGACATCCATCTGGGCGTGACGGGCAAGTCGCAAGCCTACATCATCATGAACTTCCTGAACCCGCCGTTCGATAAGGTGCAGGCGCGCCAGGCGCTGCGCCACGCCATCGACCAGGAAAAGTTCGTGACCGCGATGGGCTACCCCGCCGACATGCGGATGGATTATTGCGCCACCTACTTCATCTGCGGCAGCCCCAACGACACCAGCGCCGGCGCGGCCCCGTACCGCAAGGTCGACATGACCCTGGCCAAGAAGCTGCTGGCGGAGTCCGGCTACAAGGGCGAGAAGATCGCGGTGCTGCTGCCCACCGACGTCGCCTATCTGAATTCCGCCACGCTGGTGGCCATCCAGGCGATGCAGGACCTGGGCATGAACCTGGACATCCAGTCCATGGACTGGGCCACCGAAACCGCGCGCCGCGCCAGCAAGAACCCGGTGGACAAGGGTGGCTGGAGCGTCTACCTGTCGGCGGCCGCCGACTACAACGTGAATTCGCCGATCAACAATACCTACCTGGGCGCCGCCTGCGGCAATAGCCTGCCCGGTTGGCCCTGCGACAAGCAGCTGGATGAATTGCGCACCCAATGGATCGCCGCCACCGATCCCGCCAAGCGCAAGGAGCTGCTGGATAAATTCCAGGAACGCGCCTACGAGGCCATCCCCTACATCGCCGTCGGCCAGTACAGCCGCGTGCATGCGGTCCGCAAGGCGGTGAAGCACAGCGACCTGCTGTGGGGCCTGCCCAATGTCTGGGTGCTGGATAAATAAGGCATGGCCGCGGCCCGCGATCGGAGCCGCGCGCAATGCCATGGCGCCAACGTAGCGATAGACGCCAGGAGCTTTCATGGCTTATGTAATCCGGCGCATCCTCGCCACCCTGCCCGTCATGGCGGTGGTGGCGGTGATCGTCTTCCTGCTCATACACCTGTCGCCGGGCGACCCGGCGGCGCTGATCGCCGGCGACCTGGCCACGGCCGAGGACATCCAGCGCCTGCACGTGGCCCTGGGGCTGGACCAGCCGCTCTGGCAGCAGTTCTTTCTTTGGGCCGGCAAACTGTTGCACGGCGACCTGGGCACCTCGCTGTTCACGCAGGTGCCTGTCACCCGCCTGCTGGCGCAGCGGCTGGAGCCCACGCTGTCCATTGCCCTGCTGACCATGGGCCTGTCCATCGCGGTGGCCATTCCGCTGGGCGTGCTGGCGGCCTACAAGGCCGGCACGTGGATCGACCGCGTGGTCATGGTGTTCGCGGTACTGGCGTTTTCCGTGCCGGTTTTCCTGGTCGGCTATCTGCTGATCTACGGTTTCGCGGTGCAGCTGCACTGGTTGCCGGTGCAAGGCTACACGCGCCTGTCCAGCGGACTGTGGCCCTGGCTGCGCAGCCTGATCCTGCCCTGCGTGAACCTGGCGCTGGTGTATATCGCGCTGATCACCCGCATGACGCGCGCGACCGTGCTGGAAGTGCTGCACGAGGACTACATCCGCACCGCGCGCGCCAAGGGCCTGGGCGTAATGCCCGTGCTGGGCCACGCCCTGCGCAATGCCGCGATCCCCATCGCGACGACGGTAGGCGTGGGTATCGCGCTGCTGATCGGCGGCGTAGTGGTTACCGAAACCGTCTTCGCCATTCCCGGCATCGGCCGCCTGGTGATCGATTCGGTGCAGCACCATGATTATCCGGTCATCCAGAGCGTGCTGCTGCTGTCGGCCGGCGCCTATGTGCTGATCAACCTGCTGATCGACCTGAGCTACCGCCTGTTCGATCCTCGCATCCGCTATTGACGCGGTTCCTGGGAATACCGAGATGTCCGATACTTCTTCCGCAATGCGCCCGGCGGGCCCGCCGACGGCGGCAGACCCGGCCCTCGCTGCCGCCGTCGACGCGCCGCCTTCGCTGCGGTGGCGCTGGCTGCGCAAGCATCCGACCCTGATCCTGGGTATCGTGCTGCTGCTGGCCATCGCGGCGCTGTCGCTGGCGGCGCCCTGGATCGCCACCCACAATCCCACCGCCATCAATCCGGTGCAGCGCCTGAAACCGCCGTCCGCCGAGCATTGGTTCGGCACCGATGCGCTGGGGCGCGACGTGTTCAGCCGCGCGGTGTGGGGCGGCCGCGTTTCGCTGATCGTGGCGATCTCGGTGGCGGTGCTGGCGACCGTCCTTGGAGTGGCGCTCGGTTTGATGGCGGGCTTCGTGCGCTGGACCGACGCCATCATCATGCGTGTCATGGACGGCATGATGGCCATACCCGACATCCTGCTGGCCATCGCGCTGATGGCGGTGATCCGCGCCAGCCTGTCGACCGTCATCCTGGCCATCACCATCCCGCAGGTGCCGCGCGTGGTGCGGCTGGTTCGCTCGCTGGCGCTGACGCTGCGCGAACAACTGTTCGTCGAGGCCGCGCACGCCATCGGCACGCGCCTGCCGGTAATCCTGGTGCGCCATGTCCTGCCCAATATCGTGACGCCGCTGATCGTGCAGGCCACCTTCATCGCCGCCACCGCCGTCCTGACGGAGGCCGTGCTGTCCTTCCTTGGGGTGGGGGTACCGGCCCAGGTGCCCAGCTGGGGCAACATGATGGCCGAGGGCCGCAACTTCGTGGCGGTGGCATTCACCATCATCCTGTATCCCGGCGTGCTGCTGGCCTTGACCGTGCTGTCCATCAACATGATGGGCGACGGCCTGCGCGATGCGCTGGATCCGCGCCTGGCCAACCAACTGTAAGAAGAAGGTAGGACATGACCGAAGATATATCGTCCGCGCCGGTCCTGCTGGACGTGGACAATCTGTCGACCTGGTTCGATACCGTGGCCGGCACCGTCAAATCCGTCAACGGCGTGTCGTACCGGGTGCGCGCCGGCCAGACGCTGGGTGTGGTGGGCGAATCCGGTTGCGGCAAGAGCGTGACCGCGCTGTCCATCATGCGCCTGCTGTCCATGCCGCCTGCGCGTTTTGCCGGCGGCGAGGTGCGCTACCGCGGCACCAACCTGCTGGCGCTGAGCGAAAAGCAGATGCGGGCCATCCGCGGCAACCGCATCTCCATGATCTTCCAGGAGCCCATGACCTCGCTCAACCCCGTGCTGACCGTGGGAAGGCAGATCGCCGAGACCGTCATGCTGCACCAGAAGGTGGGCCGCCGCGAAGCCATGGCGCGCGCCATGGAGATGTTGCGCCTGGTGCAGATCGCCGAACCGGAGCGGCGCGTCAACGAGTATCCGCACCAGTTGTCCGGCGGCATGCGCCAGCGCGTGATGATCGCGCTGGCCTTGTCCTGCAATCCGGAAGTGCTGATCGCCGACGAGCCGACCACCGCCCTGGACGTCACCATCCAGGCGCAGATCCTGGAGCTGCTGCGGGACCTGCAGCGCAAGCTGGGCATGGGCATCGTCATGATCACCCACGACCTGGGCGTGGTGGCCGAGTGCTGCCAGCGCGTGGTGGTGATGTATGCGGGCCGCAAGGTGGAAGAGGCGTCGGTGATCGACCTGTTCGATCGGCCGCTGCATCCGTACACCCGGGCCTTGATGGCATCCATGCCGTCGATGAACACCGCCGAGCGGCTGACCGAAATCCCGGGCATGGTGCCGCCGCCGACGCAATTGGGCGTGGGTTGCAGTTTCGCGCCGCGCTGCGCCTACGCCACCGAGCGCTGCCGGCGCGAAACCCCGGCCTTGCGTGCCCTGGGCGACGATCATGTGGTGGCCTGTTTCGAGGCCGAACGGGTGGCCGCCACGGCGGCGGAAGGAGCTGCGGTATGAACACCATGTCGATGCAGGCGGAGGCACCGCCGGCCCGGGGCCCCGGCGCCACGCCGGACGGGCCGGCGCCGCTGCTGCAAGTGCGCGATCTGGTCAAGCACTATCCGGGTTCGGCGAACTGGCTGGGCCGCCGGCGTCCGACGGTGCAGGCCGTCGATGGCGTGTCCTTCGACGTGGCGCGCGGCGAAACCCTTTCGCTGGTGGGCGAGTCCGGCTGCGGCAAGACCACGACCGGCAAGTCCATCCTGCGCCTGATAGAGCCGACGTCGGGCTCGGTGCTGCTGGACGGCGAGGACATCGCGCGGCTGGACATGGCGCATATGCGAGAGCGCCGGCGCGATATGCAGATCATTTTCCAGGACCCGTATGCGTCGCTGAACCCGCGCATGACGGCGGGCGCGATCGTGGCCGAGCCGATGCGCAACTTCGCTTCCGCCCAAGGCCATGGCGCCCGCGAGCGGGCGGAGCGGGTGGCGTGGCTCTTCTCCAAGGTGGGCCTGCGGCCGGAGGCCATGAAGAAGTTCCCGCACGAGTTTTCCGGCGGGCAGCGGCAGCGCCTGGGCATTGCGCGTGCGCTGGCCCTGCAGCCCAAGCTGATCGTCTGCGACGAGCCGGTGTCCGCGCTGGACGTGTCGGTGCAGGCCCAGGTCATCAATCTGCTGATGGACCTGCAACAGGAATTCGGCATCGCGTACCTGTTCGTCGCGCATGACCTGGCGGTGGTGCGGCATATCAGCCATCGCGTGGCGGTGATGTATCTGGGGCAGCTGGTCGAACTGGCCGATCGCGATACGCTGTTCGCGCAGCCCCGCCATCCCTACACCGAAATACTGCTCTCCGCGGTGCCGGTGCCCAATCCCCATGTGCGCAGCCAGCGCATGCTGCTGCGCGGGGATCCCCCCAGTCCGGCCAATCCGCCCAGCGGCTGCCGTTTCCATACGCGCTGTCCGCTGGCGCAGGATGTCTGCAAGCGCGAGCGGCCGGCGCTGACGCCGCGGCCCGTGCAGGACGGCACTCCCGGCGCGACGCAATGGGTGGCCTGCCATTTCCGTTAGGACCCATTAGGCCCCGTCAGGCCCAGTTAGGCCGGCCACGCAAACCCGATGTACGAGCCGATATGCGCGATCCGATGCATGATCCGATAGGCAAGACGCTGCACCTGTTGAGCGCCGCCCTGGCTGGGGGGGCGACAAGCTCGGTGCGGCTGGTCGAAGCGTTTCTTGCCCGTATCGCCGCGCACGACAAGCAGGGCGCGGCGATCAACGCCATGCTCGCGCTGGATCCGCGGGCCCACGCCCAGGCCGAACAGTCGGATCGTGAACGCGCGAGCGGCCTGGTGCGCGGCCCGCTGCACGGCGTGCCCATCGTCGTCAAGGACAACATCGATATCGCCGGCCTGGCGACCACGGCGGGCTGCGCGGTCCTGCGCGATCACCGGCCGGCGCGCGACGCCGAAGTGGTGCGCCGGCTGCGCGATGCCGGCGCCATCCTGCTGGGCAAGACCAATATGTCGGAGCTGGCCTGCTCCAATGGCCGTCACGGGTACAGCTCGATGGGCGGCCTGACCTTGAATCCCTACAACCGCGCGCGGAATGCCGCGGGATCGAGCAGCGGCAGCGCGGCGGCCGTCGCGGCCGGTTTCGCTCCCGCCGCCCTGGGCACCGACAGCTTCGGCTCCGTGCGCGCCCCGGCCTGCGTAACGGGTTTGGCCGGCTTGCGACCCACGCATGGTTTGGTGCCCCTCGACGGCGTCCTGCCGTTGGCGCTGTCCTTCGATACCGTGGGGCCCATGGCCCTATGCGTCAGCGACGTGGCTGTGCTGCTCCATGCCATGGCCGAGGCGGGCACGGTGCGGACAGGGTATCTGAATGGCCTGCGCCAGGACGCGGCGCGCGGAACGCGCATAGGCGTGGCGGTGGATTTCCCGGGGCAGGACGAAGAGGTGCGTGCCCTGATGCGAGAGGCCCACGCCCTGCTGCGCGACCTGGGCGCGACGCTGGTGCCCTGGCGGTCGCCCGCGCCGGCGGACCGGACGGCGAGCGGGGCCGATCGGCGGGAGGACGCCGCCGGCGCCTCTTCGGAGCCTGCGTACATGCAGACCCTGTATCCCAACCTGTTGGCGCCGCTGGCCGAAGCCGAATGGCCAGCGCAACTCGATGCCTATCTGGCGGGCGGCCCCGGACCGCGCGATATGGCGCGGCTGCTGGAAGCCGCGCAGGACTGGTCGGCGGCCCATCCCGATCGCGAGGTCAATCCCCGCACCCTGGCGGGCCTGCGCCGTGCGCTGGAGCTGGCGCGCACGCAGACGGCGGCGCAGCGCGCCGGGGCCGAATCCGCCCTGGCCGCCTATCGCGCCGCCGTCGCGCAGTCCATGCGCGAAGAGGCCCTGTCCGCCGTGGTGTTCCCGACGCTATCCTGCCCCGCGTCGCCGCGCTACGATCGCGAGGATGCAAACTACGTTTCCTACCCCGGCAACCCCTACGCCGGCCTTTACATCGCCAGCGCCTGCGGCTTGCCGGAGATCAGCGTGCCGGCCGGCATGGCCCGCGCGGGCGTGCCCGTGGGCCTATCGTTCATGGGCGCACCGTATGACGAGGCACGCCTGCTGGGCCTGGCCTTCGCCTTCGAGCAGGCGCGCGGCGGCTGCCCGGCCGCCACGCTGGACTGATGCAGCGTCCGGGATGCCATGAGCCCCGAAGACCTCAAGCTCCTCGTTACCTGGGCCATGCCTTTCGGCAAATACAAGGGCCGCCTGCTGGCGGACCTGCCCGGCCATTACCTGACGTGGTTCGTCCGCGAGGGTCTGCCGCCGGGGCGTTTGGGCGAGCTGCTGGCACTGATGCATGAGCTCGACCATAACGGCCTCAGGCCCTTGCTGGATCCCTTGCGCGAGGGCGGGATAGCCAGGCGGCCGGCCTGAACGCGTACGAGCGTTCAGAATCCATACAAGCCCGCCGGATTATCGACCAGGATTTTGCGGCGCGCGGCTTCATCCGGGGCCCAGCGCGCGAGCATATCCAGCATGTCGGCGTTATCGGGCGCATCCTGCCGACCGGGATGCGGGTAGTTGCTGGCCCACAGGCAGCGGTCCGGATTCGCCGTCGCCAGCGCGCGGGCCAGGACGCCGACGTCGTCGTAGCCGGGCGGGCCGGACTTCGATGTTTCGTAAGGCGCGGACAGTTTTACCCACACGTTGCCGGTATCCAGCAGGCCCAGCAGCGCCTGGAAGCCCGGGTGCGATACCGGCACCGGGGTCAGGAACTTGCCGTTATGGTCGATGCTGACGCGGCAGGGCAGCGCGCGCAGTAGCGTCGCGTAGTCCGCCAGTTCACGACCATCCAGTTGCAGATTGATGACCCAGTCCAGCTCGGCGATACGCCGGGCCATCGGTTCCAGGTCTTGCCAGCGCATCACGCCGCCGCTGTCCGGGATCATCATGAAGCGCACGCCGCGCACGCCGGCCTCGTGCAGTTCGCGCAATTGCGTCATGGGCGTATCGACGGGCAGCGTGGCGATCATGCGCGCGGACCCTTGCGACAGCCGCAGCGCCTCCAGCGCGCAGCGATTATCGAAACCGTATCCCGTCGCCTGCACGATGACCGCGCGTGCCAGCCCCAGGGCCTGCCGTACCTGCAGGTAGTCCTCCCATGACGCCTGCGGCGGTCCGAACGTCGCCGTCGCCGCCAACGGGTAGCGCTCCAGCTCGTAGATGTGGATATGGCAATCGCATGCGCCGTCAGGCGCTTTCAGGACGGGTTTCTTCATCGGGCTTCTCCAGGGTACCGGGTGCGACAACGCCTATCTGGGGGACCGCAGGCGGCTGGCGCCGGCCAGGTTCACGGCATGGGGCGGCGGCTCGCCGCGCAGAATGGCGCGGACCTGGGCAACCGTATCCATGGCCTGGTGTTCGGCGGCTTGCGGCGTCAGGCCGCCGACGTGCGGGGTGGCGATGACGCGCGGATGCGCCGCCAGCCAGGGCGAGGGCATCTGGTCCTGCGCGCGGCCCACGTCCAGCGCGCAGCCGGCGATGGTGCCGTCGTCCAGCGCATCGCGCAGCGCTTCCTCGTCCACCAGTTCGCCGCGCGATGCATTGATGAAGATCGCATCGCGCTTCATGCGGGCATAGGCGTCGCGGCCCATCAGGTTGGCGGTCTCCGGCAAGGCCGGCGCCAGGCAGACCACATAGTCGGACTCGGCCAGCAGCGTATCCAGGTCCACTTGCCGCATGCCGTCGGCCAGGGTCTGCGCGCGTGGATCCTGGACCAGGACGTGCATGCCCAGGGCGTGGCAAATGCGCGCCAGATAGCTGCCGATATGGCCGTGCCCGATGATGCCCACGGTCGCGCCGCGCAGCTCGCGGCCCATGGCGACGGGAGCCGGCCGGCCATTCCAATAGGCAGCCGCGGCGCGGCTGATGTGGCGGCTGGCGTCGATCATGGCGCCGACGATCCATTCGGACACCGAGGCATCGAAGCCGGGCGTGGCGCGGGTCACCAGTACGCCATTCCGGCTGGCCGCTTCCACGTCGATATTGCGGATGTCGACGGCGACGCGGCAGAAAGCCACCAGGTCCGGCAAGGCATCGAATACGGCGGCCGGCGCCGCCGCCAGACGGCTGGATACGATGATCCGGCAGCCTTGCGCCAGGCGGATCAGCTCCTCCGGTGTCGTGGGATCGGCGCCGGGATTCAGCCGGACTTCGCCCAGTTCGCGCAAGGCCCGCAGCGCGCGGTCGCCATAGTAATTGGCCAATGCCTGCGGGGAATGCGTCAACAGAATCGTGGTCATGCGGGGGTTTTCCTTGGGGGCCGCGCGCGCGGGCGCGCAGATGCGGAATCCGGGGGCGGGGCGGTCACGGACTGCCGTTCGATCAGCCGCGGCTGGAACAGCACTTCGCGGGCCGGCAATTCGGGTTGAGCCAGGCGTTCGACCACCATGGCCACCATGGCGCGGGCCATTTCCGCGCTGGGCATTTCCACCGTGGTCAGCGGCGGGTTGGCATAAGCCGTCATGACCAGGTTGTCCATGCCGATCACCGACACGTCGCGCGGCACGGCCAGCCCCGCGCGATGCAGGCCGGCCATCAGCCCCATCGCCATCATGTCATTGATGGCGATAATGCCGGTCGGGCGGATTGGCATGGCCGCGATGCGCCCGGCCATGGCGTAGCCTTCGTCGGCAAGGTTCGAATCGCCGTAGCCGGAGCCGGTGGCGCCTTCGAGCACCTGCGCGTGCCGGCCCACGCCGGCCTCTTGCGCCGCCTGAAGAAAGCCCTGCCGCTTGAGCTTGCGGCTGACCGTCTTGACGTCCGGCGTGGCCAGCGCCAGGCGCCGGTGGCCGTGCGCGACCAGATGGTCGACCGCCAGCCGGGAAGCCAGCATGTTGTCGGGCGAAACATGATCGATGTGCGAGCGCGCATCGCCGTCGCCGCCGCGGTCATAGCTGACCACCGCCAGCCCGCGCGCGATGGCTGCTTCCAGGTGTCCTTCGTCGGTGCGCGACGATGCCAGGATGACGCCGCGCACCCCCAGCGCGATCAGGTCGTCGAAGATGCGCGATTCCTGTTCCCGGTCGCGGTGGGTGTTGCCCAGCAGCACGCGGAATCCCTGCGCGTCGCGCGCGGCGGTCTCGACGTGCACCGCCAGTTCGCCGAACATCGGGTTGGCGGTGGTCGGTACCAATAGGCCGATCAGCGGCGCGTAGCCCGTCTTGAGCTGGCGCGCCACCAGGTTGGGGCGATAGTTCAGTTCCCGGATGGCGTCCTGCACCCGCTGGAAGGTCTCGCGGCCGAGACGGTCCGTGCGGCCGTTCAGCACATTGGAAACCGAGCTTACCGACACGCCCGCCAGCGCGGCCACATCCTGGATCGTCGTCATCGTTTGTTCTCAAGCCATGTTCATCATGCGGGGCACCCACAAGCTGATCGCGGGCACGAAAATCAGCACTATAAGCATGATCACGAGCAGGACGAGGTATTTCACCATCGGCCGCGCCACCTGTTCGACCCGCGTGCCCGTCATCGCGCAGGTCGCGAACAGGCCCAGGCCGAAAGGCGGGCTGAACAGGCCCAGGCCCATGGCGATCACCACGACGGTGCCGAAATGCAGCGGGTTGACGCCGACCTGTTGCGCGATGGGGGTAAGCAGCGGTCCGAAGATGATCAGCGCCGGGGCACCTTCCAGGATGGCGCCGAAGATCACCATCAGCAGCGCCGATACCAGGACGAAGGCCGTGCTGCCGTAGTTGTGCGCCAGGTGCGTCATGGTGTCGGACAGGAAGGCGGGCAGTTGCTGCACCGTCAGCGCGAAAGCCACGCTGGACGCCGCGGCGATAATGAACAGGATGCCGCCCGCCATGGACGCCGCCCGTACGAACAGCGCGACGACGGCGCGCGGCGTCAGCTCGCGGAAGGCCAATGCGCCGGCGGCCAGCGCATAGACCACCGCGAAAGCGGACACTTCCGTCGACGTCGCCACGCCGGATGTCACCCCCTTGCCTATCATGCCCACCATCACCAGCGCGATGAAGGCGCCGCCCAGCAGTTGCGGCCACGGCATGCGCACGGGGAAGGCCTGCATGGGGTCGACCTTCCTGCCGAACCAGATCGCCATGGCCGACAGGCCGGTGGCCAGGACGGCCGCCGGCACCAGCCCGGCGAGGAACAGCCCGCCGATCGAGATATTGGCGACGAAACCCATGATGATGAGGTTCACGCACGGCGGGATCGTCTCGGCCATGACGGCCGAGCATGCCAGCACCGCGGCGGTTTCGTTGACGTCCTGTTTGGTACGCCGCACGGCCGGCACCACGATGCCGCCCACGGCGGCGATATCGGCCAGCTTGGAGCCCGACACGCCGGAAAAGAATGCCGTGGCCAGGATGGAGATCAGGTTCATGGAGCCGCGTACCCGGCCGAACATCCGCACCAGCAGTTCGATAAGCCGGGTCGACATGCCGTTCGATTCCATGATCAGGCCGGCCAGCACGAAGAAGGGGATCGCCAGCAGGACGAAGTGGTCCATGCCGGCCATCACCTGCTGGGAATAGATGATCAGCGGAAGCGTGGGCTCGGCCAGGAAATACAGCAGCGAGGACAACGCCAGCACGAAGGCGATGGGTACGCCGGCGATCAGGCTGCCGAAGAAGCCCGCCGTCAGCAGCAGCCACGGCCGGATGGCCCACGCTTCGGGCATCCACCCATTCCAGGCCCAGACCGCAACGCACAGCGCGATGGCACCGGCCAGCGTGCCATAGACCGCGCGCCGCGGGCCGCACAGGGCATTGGCGACACCTACCATCGTCATGACGAAGGCGCCCACGAATACCGGCAGAACGGTCAACCATTGCGGCGCGCCGATGGGCGTGGTCACGTTCACCGAATCCAGCAGCAGCTCCCAGGACGAGTAGCACAGCGCGGCCGAGGTGCCGGCGACCGCCCAGCCACCCAGCTGCACGGCGGGTTCGCGCCACGAGCGGGGCAACAGGCCGCGGAAGACTTCGATGCCGACGTGCTGGCGGCGCGCCAGCACCGTCGCGCCGCCGAGGAACACCAGCGTGACCATCAGTCCGCGCGCCGCTTCCTCGGCCCAGTCGACCGGGCTGTGCAGGAAGTAGCGCAGGATCACGGAAACGAAAACCACGCCGACGTCCACGGCCAGGACCAGGGCGCAGAAGTGTTCGATGACGGCGCAGATCCGTCCCAGCCAGCGCGAGCGCGCGGCCGCGCCGTCCGCGCCGGCATGGCCTTGCGCCGCACCGGCGCTGCCTGTCAGTACATGTGCGTTCATGCTGTGCTCCCAGCCGCGAGGCGGCATCCTCGACGCTGTCGGCGCGCTCAGGCGCGCGATGTGTTGATGATGTCCAGCATCGGTTTGGTGACCGGATACTGCGCGGTCACGCTGGGCCACAGCTTGTTTTCCATTTCCTGGCGCAGGCGCTGCCTTTCCGCGGGATCCATGGGATGGAACTTGATGCCCTGCTTTTCCAGGTCGGCCAGCGCCTGTTTGCCCTTGCTGCCGGCGACTTCGCGCTGGTACAGGGATGCCTCCTGGGCCGCCTTCAAAAAGGCGGGCTGCAGGTCGGACGGGATTTTGCCCAGGCCACGCTTGCCGATGGCCGTAATGGACGGGCTGAACAAGTGGTTGGTCAGCCAGCAGTTGCTGACGACTTCATTGAACTTGCTCGACAGTACCGTCGCGGCGTCATGTTCGAAGCCATCGACCACGCCGGTCTGCACGGCGGTGTAGAGCTCGTTGATCGGGATGGGCGTGGGAATCGCGCCCATCAGCTTGAAGGTCTCGACAAAAATCGGCGTCGGCAGCACGCGCAGCTTGACGTTCTTCAGGTCGCTGTCGTGCTCGACCACTTTCTTCGTGTATACGCTGCGGGCGTTGAAGTGATTGCCCCAACCGATAAAGGTGCAGCCGGTGCGCGCTTGCAGCAGCTTGTTGAATTGCTCGCCGACGCCCGCGTCGACGGATTTGTTGACGTGGTCCCAGCTATCGAACACAAAGCCCATGTCCAGCAGGGCGAGTTCCGGCAGGGCTGTCGCCCAGATGGAACTGCCCGTGATCATCATGTCGATGGAGCCCAGGCGGACCTGCTGGACGACATCCGATTCCTTGCCCAGCTGGCCGTTCGGGAAGATATCGACGCGGATGCGGTCGCCGACGGATTGCTTCAGATCCGCGGCGAAGCGCTCGTACCAGATGTACTGGGCGGACTGCTGGTCGGCGGGTTGCGAAATCGAGCAGCGCAGCGAGACCGTGGCCGGGGCCGCCCACACCCGCGGGGCGGCGATCGCCGCGGCCGTGCCGGCGGGGGCTTGCAGGAAGCCACGCCGGCTGACAGGCGCGGGCTGGCGGAAAAAGCCTAGTGTTTTCATGCGTTTGTCTCCGTCTTATAGATGTAGGTTTTGGTATGTATAACGATTTAGTAAATCGTTATACCCATGCTATGAGTTTTGCCGTTTCTTTACAATAGGGGCCAGCCAGGGCTCCCTGCGGAGCGAGCGGGATCCAAGCATGCCAAATGCCAGATTCACCCTGAAGCGAAACGAAACGGCTCCGATCGTTCCCACATCGGGTGATCGCCCATTTCATGAAAATTCGACGTCGACAGGGCGATACTGCGCCGCAGCAGTTTCCCTTCCTGCGATCGACATGCATATCGAATCCCGCTCCGAAGCATTCGTGCCCCGCACGTTGCCCGCCGACAGCCCCGCCAGAGACGAGGAATCGCGAGATATCCGCATTTCCTGCGTGGTTCCTTGCCTGAACGAGTGCGACAACCTGCGCGTGCTACTGCCGGCGCTGATGTCCATGCTCAGCAAGCTATGCACGGCATGGGAAGTCATCGTCACCGACGACGGCAGCACGGACGGCACGCCGGAGCTCATGCAGAAATGGGCCTCGCTCGATGGCTTCCGCTATGTGCAGCTGTCGCGCAATTTCGGCAAGGAAGCTGCCTTGAGCGCCGGGCTGGAGGCCTCCACCGGCGATGTGGTCATCTGCCTGGATGCGGACATGCAGCATCCGCCGGCGCTCATCCCTGAAATGGTCGCCCGCTGGCGCGCGGGGGCCGATATGGTCTACGCCGTGCGGGAGAACCGCGATAGCGAGTCCTGGTTCAAGCGTTTGGGCTCGCGCATGTTCTATCGCATGCTCAGCGAAGGGCGCGGCGTGGAAGTGCCGCCGAACGCGGGCGATTTCCGCCTGATGGACCGCCGGGTCGTGCAGGCGCTGAATGCCCTGCCCGAACGCACGCGTTTCATGAAGGGGTTGTACGCATGGGTCGGCTTCCAGGCGGAGGCGCTGCCCTATACCCCGGATGCCCGCGCGTATGGCAATACGAACTACAGCAAGCGCAAGCTATTCAAATTGGCGTTCGCCGGCCTGACTGCCTTCACCACCTGGCCGCTGCGCATGGTCAGCATGATCGGCCTGGCCTTCGCCCTGATGTCCTTCGCCTATGGCTGTTATCTGGTGGTGGACTTCCTGCTGTACGGCAACGCGGTGTCCGGTTGGACCACCATCGTTGCCGCGCTGATGTTCTTCGCGGGGATCAATCTGTTGTCCCTGGGAGTCGTCGGCGAATACGTCGGCCGCATATTCGACGAAGTAAAAGGCCGGCCCCTGTATGTCGTGCGCGAACAGCGCGGCAAAGTTTTCACCGAAAAGAAATAGTTCCCCATAAATATGTCGCGTGTGTTTGATGCATGGATGCGCCGCCTGGAGTCGCTGTCCGCGGGCTGGCTTTTTGCCGTGACGGGCGTGTGGTTGCTATGGCTGTCCTGGCTGCGGCCGATGACGTTGCCCGACGAGGGTCGCTACGCCGGTGTTGCCTGGGAAATGCTGCGCGCCGGCGAGCATGTCGTGCCCTTGCTCAACGGCATGCCGTTCTTCCACAAGCCTCCGCTGTACTACTGGCTGGCGTCCGCCGCCTTCGATGTTTTCGGTGTCCATCCCTGGGCCGCGCGGCTGCCGTCCTGGCTGGCCGCGTGGGCGGCAGCGATGGCCGTGTACGGCTTCATCCGGCATTATCGTGGTGTGCGGGCGGCGACGGTGTCGCTGCTGGTGCTGGCAACGCAGCCGTTTTTCTTCGGCGCCGCGCAGTTCGCCAACCTGGACATGCTGGTGGCCGGCATGATTACGCTGACCACGGTTGCCGGGGCCGCCACCGTGCTGAACGCCACGCGGGGCGCACCCTGGCGCACGCTGGCCGTGGCGACGGCGGTGCTGGCCGCGCTGGGAGTTCTGTCCAAGGGACTGATCGGCGTGGTGCTGCCCGGCGGCATTCTCCTGATATGGATCGCCATGCTGCGCCAGTGGCGCGGGCTGGCGGCGCTGCTGTGGCCGCCCGCCATCGGGGCCTTCCTGGTGGTCTGCCTGCCGTGGTTCTGGGCGATGCAGAAGCAATTCCCCGGCTTCTTCAATTATTTCTTCATCTATCAGCAGTTCGATCGTTTCGCCGAAACCGGGTTCAACAACCGACAGCCGGTGTGGTTCTATCTGCCTGTGCTGGCGGGTTTCATCCTGCCCTGGACCTTCTGGCTGGGCGCCGTGTTCCGCAAGGCGTTCTGGGCCGAGCGTGGCGGCGATGCCCATGCCGTACGACTCCTGATGGGCGTCTGGATCGTGGTGGTGCTGGCGTTCTTTTCCCTGCCGGCGTCCAAGCTGGTGGGCTATGTGTTGCCGACGCTCGCTCCGCTCGCTGTGCTGGTGGCCGAGGTGATCGTGACGGGCTTGTCCGGCGATAATGCGGAAAGCTCGCGCCGCCTCTATCGGGGCTGCCTGGCGACGGCGATCGTGCTGTGCGTACTGATGACGGTGTTCGTTGCCATTTATGCGCGGCCCAATTCCGCGCCTCTGGGCGCGCGCGCCCGGGCGGAGGTCAAGCCGGGGGACCAGATCGTCATGCTGCATGCATACGGCTACGACCTGCCGATGGCCTTGCGGGATCCACGTCCGGCGTGGGTGGTGGACGATTGGAACAACCCCGATATTCCCAAGCGGGACAACTGGCGCAAAGAGCTATACGACGCCGGCCAGTTCCGTCCCGAGGCGATGAAGGATACGTTGATCTCCGTGCACGAACTGCAGGCACGCCTGTGCGCCGCGCCCGCGGGACAGACGTTCTGGTTCTGGGGCAACCCCGAGGACGATCAGGATGCCTATCCCGCCCTGCGCGGCAAGGCGCCTTTTGCCGTGAGCGGCAAGCGCGCCTTGTGGCGCGTCGTGCCGGACGCCGCGTTCAAGTCGCAGTATTGCGGCGGAACGCCCAAAACCGACTGAACAGAAAAGTCAGGACCGCGATGCCGACCAATATCAGCGCCAGCAGGACGTCATATCGCAGCGTCGTGCGGCTGAGCAGCCAGGCATACGCGGCTTCGTTTACCAGGAAACCGGCGGCCGACACGCAGAAGAACCGCCGCGCCGCCACATGCCATGCACTGGCCTGGTGACGGAAAGTGAGTCGATAATGGCCACCGAACGAAACGCAGAACGCAACCAGCCAGCCGACGACATTGGCCAGCAGCGGCGGCGTGTGCAGGACTTCCACGCAGGCGACGGCCGTGGCCCAATGGGTGGCGGCGGCCGCGCAGCCAACTGCGACGAACCAGCTCAATTGTTGGATCAGAACCCGCATTCCGGAACTTCCAAGGCGATGATGTCAGAGGGACCCGCGCACACTTATGCGGATATCAGGCGCATTGTCGTATGCGCGGACGATTTTGGCATGAACGCGGCGATCAACGAGGGCGTGATCGGGCTGGCGCGCGCGGGGCGGATCAGCGCCGTGGGCTGCCTGTCGCAGGCGCCGGCGTTCCGCCTCGATGCGCCGCGCCTGCGCGAGCTGGACATCGACGCCGGCCTGCATCTGAACTTCACGGAAGCGTTGGGCGAATCGGGCCTGTACCTGCCGTTGTCGCGCCTGATCCCTTTCGCGTACGCGCATATGCTGGACGGCGGACGCGTGATGCGCCAGATCGAACGCCAGCTGGACGCCTTCGAGGCGGCCATGGGCCGCGCGCCCGATTTCATCGACGGCCACCAGCACGTGCATCAATTGCCGCAGATCCGCCAGGCGCTGTTTGCCGTGCTGGCCCGCCGCTATCCTGGCCCCGGGCCCTGGCTGCGCTATACGGCGCCGGGCTGCCTGGATGGCGTGCCCCGGCCTCTGCGCCGCAAGGCGCGGATCATCGCGGCGCTGGGCGCGGCTGCGTTCGCCCGCGCGGCCAAGCAGGCGGGGCGGCGCACCAATCGGCGTTTCCTGGGCGTCTACGATTTCCAGGGCGGCGCGCAGGCCTACGACACGCTGCTTACGCTGTGGCTGCGCAATTCCTGTGACGGCGATCTGCTGATGTGCCATCCGGCCATGCCGGCAGGCGGCAGGCAGGGCATGGACGCCCAGCGCGGCGCGGAGTACCAGGTCCTGTCCAAGCCCGGCCTGGGCGGCTGGATGTCCTCCATCGGGCTGCGCGTCGTCCGCTACGCCGACGTCTGACGTACCCCGCGCGCATGGCGCTATACGTCGACGACCTTGCGCGCGAACGCTTCCAGGTAGTCCATCAGCGCGTCGGCGCCACGCGCCGCTGCCCGTTCGTCGCCGCTGGCAATGCCTTCGGCCATCGCCATGTGGTGGCGCGCGCCTTCCTTGATATCGCCTTCGTGCTGGTACGCATACCAGAAGCGGCGGCACTGGATCAGCAGCGGCGTGACGGCCGTCACGGCCGATACGTTGCGGCAGGCGTCGTGGCAGGCGTGATCCAGCATCTGGTCCGCGCGCATATAGTCGTCCAGGTTGCCGCCCTCGGCCGCGCGCATCATGTTGGTGCCGCAGTCCAGGATGATGGCCCTTTGCGGCGGGGTGGCGCGCCGGGCCGCCGCCGTGGCGATCAGTTGTTCCAGCGCGCGCCGCGTCTGGATCAGGTCCAGGTGATCGGACAATTGCACATTGGAGACGCGCAGGCCGCGCCGGGGCTCTTGCGTGATCAGGCCGGCGGTGACCATCCGCAGCAGTGCCTCGCGCAGGGGCGTGCGTCCCAGGCCGGTGCGTTGTACGAGATCGGCTTCGACCACCGGGCTGCCGGGCTGCAGCTCCAAAGTGGCGATCATGCTTTCGACGGCGTCATAGGCGACGTCGGCGGCTCGGCGTTTGGGCAGGGCTGCGCTCATGGTCCAGGTCGTGTTGTTACTTCGTCATCGTCGGCGGCCGTATGGTACCGGAGCCCGGCCGCCGGCGGTGCGGCTCAAGCGCGTCGCGACGTTATCGGGTGTGACCGGAATTCCTCGGGCCGTTTTTCCAGCGCCGACCTGACGACGGCCTCCACGCGGGCCCGCTCGTCGCCGGCCAATGGCAGGCGGGGCCGGCGGACGTTTTCATTGCCGACGCCGGCCAGCGTTTCGGCCAGCTTGATGTTCTGCACCAGCTTGGTCGATACGTCCAGGTGCAGCAGCGGCGTGAACCATTGGTAAAGCTTGAGCGCCTGCGCCCATTCGCCTGCCTTCATCAGATCGTAGAGGGCGACCGTTTCGCGGGGGAAGGCGGTGACCAGCCCGGCCAGCAAGCCGTCGGCGCCGAGCGCCAGCGCTTCGAACGACAGGTCGTCGACACCGATGAATAGCTGGAAGCGCGTGCCCAGCGCATTGCGCAGGTCGGTGATGCGGCGGATGTCGTCGGTACTTTCCTTGATGGCGGCGAGCCATTCGCAGTCGGCCAGTTGCGCCATGTGTTCCGGCTTCAGGTCCACGCGGTAGGCGACCGGATTGTTGTAGATCATGCAGGGCTTCCTGGCCGCCTCGGCGAGGGTGCGCACGTTCTGCATCGCTTCGCGGGCATCGGCCACGTACAGGACGGACGGCATCACCATGAAGCCGTCGACGCCCAGGTCGACCGCTGCCTTGACATAGCGCAGTGCGTCGCGGGTGCTGGTTTCCGAGACATTGGCCAGCACGGGGATGCGCCCGCCGCTGACTTCCACCGCGGTCCGGGCGACCGCCAGCTTTTCTTCCATCGACAGGGTGCTGGCTTCCCCCAGGGATCCGCAGGTCACCATTCCGTGGACGCCGTTATCGATCAGGAAGCCGAAGTGCCGCCGCATTTCCTCGTGGTCCAGCGACTCGTCTTCGCGGAATTTGGTCGTGACGGCGGGAAATACCCCCTGCCAGCGGCTACGGTTCAAGGTCGTTCTCCGGTAGGGAAATGGCGCCCATGCGCGCCGACGGCCCAGTCTACCGGCTCGTTAATATATTTACAACGGAGACGCCTGCCCGACCGCCGTGTCGCCGGTGCGCGCGTCCGCGGGCGGACGTTGCGGCATGGGCGCGCCGCGATACGCCAGGCTGGCATCGCGCACGAAGGATTCCACCGCCTCGTCGTAGACCGGGCCGCTGCGCACGGCGCCCGAATGCGATGCGCCGTCTATTTTCACCAGGCGTTTCAGGCTGGGCGCCACCCGCTGCGCGGCGGCGAACAATTGGTCGCTCATGGTATGCGGAACCACCCGGTCGCCGGTCCCGTGCAGGAAGAGTACCGGCGTGGTCAGGTCGGCCAGCTTGTCCAGGGAGTCGAACGGCTGTGTGACCAGCAGGCTGGCCCCTGGCACCCAGCCCCATTTGAGCGTCTGCACCATGGCGGCGATGCTGGTGAAGCTGGATTCGACGATCAGCCCGGCGAAGGCGGGCAGGTCCTTGCGCGAGGCCAGGTCGATGGCAATGGCGCCGCCCAGGCTGTGCCCATAGACGAAGCGCCTGGCCGGGTCGGGTTGTCGCCTGGCGAGTTCGCGCAGGGCCTCGGCGGCATCCTGGCCGGCGCTTTCCTCGGATGGCAGCATCCGGGTGGAGTCGCCGAAACCGCGATAGTCGATGGCCAGTACGGAATACCCCAGACGAGTCCAGCTGGTCATGCGAAAGGCGCTGCCGTTCAGGTTCCAACGCGCGCCATGCAGGTACAGGACGGCCGGGGCGGCCGGATCCGGACTTTGCCAGTACCAGGCGCGCACGTGCTGTCCGGGCGCGACGGGAAGGTCGAAGACGCGCGTGCCGGCGGGCGGTTCGCTGAACCAGCGCTGGTCGCCCTGGGCCGGGGAAAAAATGGCGTCCCGCTGCCAGGCGTCCAGCTGCGTGCAGCCCACGACGGCGGTCGCGGCCAGCAGCGCGCAAGCCAGGGCGCGGCGCAGGCTGATACGGATGGGCAGACGTGGCGGGCGAGGCATGGAAGATAGACCGGCCGCTGCTGGCGGGGTTCCTCCCGGCGGGGGCGCTTATCCGGGGTTGCCGTCCGCGGGGCGCTTATCCCAGGTGTTCCGCCAGGTCCAGCGCGATAGGGTACAGCGATACGACCAGCAGCGCGGCCATTGTGAGGTTGAAGGCGCGCACCGCGCCGGGCCGGTGCAGCACGCGCCGCAAGGCCGTGCCGAAAGTCACCCACATACCGATGCTGGGCAGATTGACGAGGCCGCATACCAGGGTGGCCACCAGCAGGTTCATGAAGAAACCCGATTCGGGAATATAGGTGGCGGCCACGCCGACCACCATGACCCAGGCCTTGGGATTGATCCATTGGAAGGCCGCGGCCTGGAGGAAGGTGAACGGCCGGGCGCGGCGCCCGCCTTCGCGGATTTCGCCCGCGGTGGCGATCTTCCACGCCAGATACAGCAGGTACGCCGCGCCGCCGTACTTCAGCAGCGTGTACAGCAGCGGCACGCTATGGAAGACCGCGCCCAGGCCCGCGCCCACCAGCAGGATCATCAGCGAGAAGCCGATGTTGACGCCGAGCATATGCGGTACCGTGCGCCGGAAGCCGAAGTTCAGCCCCGAAGAAGCGAGCATGATGTTATTGGGGCCCGGGGTGATCGAGCTGACCAGCGAAAACAGGGCCAGCGGTCCCAGGAGGCTGGCCGAAAGCAGGGGGATGGAATCGCTCATGTCTTACTGTCCATGCGGATGGTTCCTGGTCCGGCGCGGGCTACTTCCGGCCCGGCGCCGCCGCGGCCTTGCCGCCGGCGATGACCGCGATGACGGCCAGCGCGAAGGCCAGCGTGGCGGGGGTGACCTGCTCGCCGAATAGCACGGCCGCCGCCGCGACGGTCATAAAGGGCTGCAGCAGTTGTACTTGCCCGACGCGCGCGATGCCGCCGCGCGCCAGTCCGCGATACCAGGCGAAAAAGCCCAGGAACATGGAGCCGAAGGACAGATAGGCCAGCGCCATCCAGGCGGCCGGCGACGGCGCCGCCGGCGTATGCGCGGCCATCCACGCGACCGGCGCCGCGATGAAGGGCGCGCTGAATACCAGCGCCCAGCAGATCGTACGCCACCCGCCCAGGGTGCGCGAAACCCGCGCGCCTTCCGCGTAGCCCATCCCGCCCAGCGCGACGGCCAGCAGCAGCCATAGATCGCCCACCTGCGGCGCGCCGCCGCCTTCGCGCAGGGCAAAGGCGGCGACCAGGCCGGCGCCCGCCAATGCCCACGCCCAGAATCGCCGCGACGGACGCTCGCCGCTGCCCAGGGCCGCGAAAGCCGCGGTCGACAGCGGCAGCAGTCCGTTGATCACCGCGCCGTGCGCGGCGGGCACCGATTGCATGGCCAGTGTCGACGCGACGGGCCAGCCCACCACAACGCCGAGCGCTGCCAGGACCACCCCGTATCTTTCCTCGCGCCGCGGCAGGCGGCTGCGCGTCAGCCATAGCAGCAGGGCGGCGGGTACCGCGGCGGCCAGCGCCCGGCCCAGGCCCACCAGCAGCGGATGCAGCTCCGCGACCGCGATGCGCGACATCGGCAGGGTCAGGCTGAAAATCAGGATGCCGAGCAGGGCCGCGCCGTAGCCCGTCCAGCCGTGCGGCGCGGCGGGGGTGGATGACAGCGATGCAAGGGTCGTGGACGGGCGCGTCATGGTGGAAACCAGGGTTGAGGCCGGAGCGGGAAAATGACACTCTACGCACGGGTTCCGGTACAGTACCGGTACACCTATCCAGTTCACTGCAATAACTGGCCTGGCGAATTCACCATGACACTTTCTCCGCCTCCCCCCGCCTGGCGCCCCGTGCGCGGCAACGATGTCACCTTGGCCAGCCAGCTGGCGGACGACTTGACGCGCCGTATCCACGACGAGGGCTTGCGGCCGGGATCGCGCCTGCCCTCCATCCGCGCCATGGCGCAGCAAGCCGGTGTCAGCCGCTTTACCGTGGTAGAAGCCTACGATCGCCTGGCTGCGAGCGGACTGGTCCAGTCGCGGCGCGGCGCCGGGTTCTTCGTCGCGCCACGCGACACCGCCCGCGCCGCCGCGGCGGTTCCGGCGCCGGAAGCCACGCTGGATACGCCGGCGCGTATCGATATTTCGTGGCTGCTGCGCAGCATGTTCCGCGAATCCACCGCGCCGGGGATGCCGGGCGGCGCGGGTTTGCTGCCGGCGGACTGGCTGGATGCCGAGATGATTGCCGGCGCGGTACGCGCCGTCGGCCGTACCGTGCGGGGCAATTTCCTTTCCTACGGGCATCCGCAGGGTTTTCCGGCGCTGCGCCAGCAAATCGCGGCGCAGCTGCAAGGCATCGGCGTGCCGGCGCATCCGGAGCACAATCTATTGACGACCAACGGCGTCACGCACGGCCTGGACCTGATCGCCCGCCTGCTGGTCGGCCCCGGCGATACCGTACTGGTCGAGGATCCGGCCTGGTTCGTGATATTCGGCCGCCTCGCGGCGATCGGCGCGCGCGTGATCGGCGTGCCGCGCACACCCGCCGGCCCGGACGTGGAGGCGTTGGAAAAGCTCGCCGCCCAGCACCGTCCCAAGTTGTTCATCGTCAACAGCGTGGTGCACAACCCGACCGGACATACCTTGTCGGCCGGCGCCGCCTACGATGTCCTGCGCATTGCGGAACGCTACGATTTCACGGTGATCGAGGACGATACCTATGCGGAACTGCATCCGGGCAACGCCATGCGGCTATCGGTGCTGGACCGCCTCAATCGCGTGATACTGGTGGGCGGTTTTTCCAAGATGCTGGCGCCCAGCCTGCGCGTGGGCTATGTCGCCGCCGCCCCGGCTCTGTTGCAGAAGCTGGCGGACCTGAAAATGCTGGCCGGCCTGACCTCGCCCGAGCTGGGCGAGCGCGTGATCCATCGCATCCTGGCCGACGGCCAGTTCCGTCGCCATGTGGAGCGGGTACGCATCCGTGTCGACGAAGCGCGCGAGCGATGCGCCAGGCGCCTGCTGGATCTTGGCATGCGCATCCGTGATATGCCGCATGCCGGCATGTTCATCTGGGCCGATTGCGGGCGCGACGCCGAAGGGCTGGCACGCGCCGCCGCCGCGCATAACATGCTGCTGGCGCCGGGCTCGCTGTTCTCGCCATCGCAGGCGCCGTCGACATACCTGCGATTCTCCGCCAGCATGGTGGACAACGCGCCGGCCTGGCAATTGCTGCGGCAACTGGTGCGCGAGCCAGCCTAGCGGACATGAGCCGCGGCGTCCCGCATATACTCGCGTGATAGGGGCCGTCCCCGAAGCACTACGTCAAAGGAAGATCATCATGTCCGTTCCCATCAATCGCCTGACCGAATCGTTCGCCGTCGCGCCGCAGCTGTCTCCCGACGATATGGCCGCCGTGGCCGCCGCCGGCTTCAAAAGCGTGATCATCAACCGGCCGGACTACGAGGGCGGACCGGACCAGCCGACCGCGGCGGCGGTGTCCGAGGCCGCGCTGAACGCCGGGCTGAAGGTCGAATACCAGCCGGTCATCAGCGGCGGCATGACGGCCGACGACGTCAGCCGTTTCGGCAAGCTGCTGGAAACGCTGCCGCAGCCCATCCTGGCCTATTGCCGGACAGGGACCCGCTGCACCAATCTCTTCGTTGCGTCGCAGCAAGCGGGGGCGCGCTAGCAGGGTCCCGGCCTGGGGACACTGCTCTGCCGCGTCCGGCGCTTTTCCGGTAGGATGGGGTACACATAACACCGTGTAAGGAGCTGGACATGTTCAAGAAAATCCTTATTCCCACCGACGGGTCTCCGCTGTCCGCCCAGGCGGCGAACGCTGGGGTTTGCTTTGCCCGCTCCGTCGGCGCGGAAATCGTTGCGCTGCACGTCACCCAGCCGTTCGCCGCGACCATCGGCTTCGACGGCATGGCGGCCGCCTACGCGATCACGGACGAGGACTACGAGAAGGCTTCCGCCGAGCAATCGAAGCGCTATCTGAAGCAGGTCCTGGACCGCGCGGAAACGGCCAACGTCAAAGGCACGTCGCGCGCCATCTCCAATTTCAACGTCGCCGACGGCATCGTCCAGGCCGCGCAGGAAAACGGCTGCGACCTGATCTTCATCGGCAGCCACGGACGCAGCGGCCTGTCGCGCCTGCTGCTGGGCAGCGTCACCGCCAAAGTCCTTTCGCTCGCCCACGTCGCGGTACTGGTCTATCGCGTCAAGGAAGAAAAATCCTGACCTGCCGCTACAGCGGCATCCGACCCAAGACCGGCGCCCTTTGGGGCGCCGGTTTTTTTCGGACCCATGCCCCGCGCTACTTCCATACCGCTGCGCAGGAACAGGTGCTTCCCGGCCGGTGATTTGGTAATGGCGTGCATTGATCGGTTTGCTGTCGGTGCGTGTCTTTCTGATGCCGTCCGTCGGGGGTGGTGCCTGTCGGGGCCAGCCCGGAGGAGCCGGTCCGGCGCCTTCGCGCCGGACTCCCGCGTTGTCATCTTCGTCCGGCGGCCGAAGTAGCGGCGGTTTTCTTGCGGTTTTTTTGCCCGCCCGGCCTCCCTACAGATTCCCTCGCGCGGCTCCAACGGGCTGGCTCCGACAGGCACCACCCCCGCCGGACTCCGATGTGCTTTATTCGCTGTCCGCTGGGGTGATCTGGGTTATTGCGCTTCGTTGGTGGCGGTTGCCGCCGCTGGAGGATTTTGCGTTGCACGTCGCATCGGGGCCGCCCAGCGCGGCCCCGATGCGCCTACACGGTGGTTGAATGCGACGGGCTGCATGCGGATGGCGGCGGCCGTGGTGTCGAAGTTCACCTAACTTGAAGTCTCACTTCTATACAAATGAACGAGTTAGAGAAAGCGCTTCAACCAACTCGAAACCGGCATTTCATTACAATTGAAATTCTGCGAGCTGAATTGCACTTAGCCTGGAATTTTCCGGCGCAAGACGTCAACGTGTGCGAACGGCCATCAGCGGTCGCACGTGCCGCACCGGTGTGGAAACTGTATTGGCCTGACCCAGGCTACGGGGCCGTCGCGCTGGCGTGCCGCGCCGGCCAAAGCATGGACGCCGTAGTGGCCCCGCCCGGTCCGCTTAAAGCGCGCGGCCGTCGAAATGCTTGACCGGGAGGGTGTCCAGGTCGATTCCTTCAACGCAGCGCAGGTTGATCGCCACCATGGCCTGCCCCGACGGCGCGGTGCCTTCCGCATAGGGATGCATGCCGCAGACCGGGCAAAACCGGTGCTTGATCAGATGCTTGTTGAACACATAAGTGCTCATGTCCGATTCCGACGTCAGCAGGCGCATGGCCTCAGGCTGCAAGAACCACATCAGCGCGCCCTTGCGCTCGCAGATCGAGCAATTGCACGACATGGCCTGGCCGATCTCCCCCTCGGCTTCAAACCGGATCCGGCCGCAATGGCAGCTTCCTTCATATTTCATGACAGACATCCTGAACAGTGAGAATCGGTCGCCGCGATGATGCCGCAATCGCCATTCGCTGTCATCATCCCATCATGCCGTGTGGAAGTTCTGTAATTCCACGCCAAAGCGCTGGTCAAGCGGCATAACCTTGGAGGGCACGGCAGCGACGGCTTTCGGCTAAAAGGCGACATTCCGCAAAGCGCCCACTACGGCACTCGAACGGCTGTCCAAGCTCGGCAAGTGGACGTCCCTAGCGAACGTCAGCGGCGGATCAAGGAGGACCAGGTTAGCGCCCGTGCTTTCGACGGTCGCTAAAGCAGAACCCACAGTATCGGCTGCGCCTCCCGTCGAGCGTGCCGATGCGAGCGACACTTCACGCGCCTGACAGGCTGGTAATTAAGCCGAGCGCGTCGCGCGGAATATCGACATTCCCGGCTACGATGGCAGCTTCGCCGCGAGTACATCAATGTTCATGATTTCCGGCGGTTTGGCGAAGAGGTCGGGCGCCTTCGCCATCAGCGCCTCGGCTACTTTGCCGGAGAGGTGCGCCTGGCGTCCGGCATCGTCGGGGAACGCATCGAAGATGCCGTACACCGACGGCGCGATTTTCAGCCCGAACCACGCAATCGTCGCGGGTTCCTGCTCGACGAGCGGCAGTCCGCCCATCAGGAAGTTTTCGACTTCCTGCTCCTTTCCCGGTTTCGCTTCGAGCCGGACGAACAACGCAGTCTTGACCATGCCTGCCTCCTTGTTGATGCCGATTGCGGGTATCGACGGGAACCCGCAATGATCTCTTCGTGCATGTATGGCGCGTGCCTACCGTCGCCAATGGTGCATTGATCGGAAGCACCGTCGCATCAGCATATAGTAAAGAGTCTCCTGATACACGGTCTGATTTCGAACATCCTGGTGGGCTTCACCGTATTGATCAGCATTATCAAGCCGCTCGTGGTCGCGTTCGTGTTTCTCGACCGAATGAAAGGACTAGCGGACGACAGGCTGTGGCGTTGCGCGAAAAATCGGGGCATCGTCATTTCCAAGTTGAGTGACATTCGACACCCGAATTCCAAACTAGGTGACCGAAATGCCAAGTTAAGTGAACTTGGACACGTGGAATGCGATGTCCTCAGATGCCACGGACACAAAATTTCCGACAGCCTCGCTTTAAGACCCTCCCGCAGGTTTCCGGATGCCGCGGACACCCTCAATCCTGGCAGCCCGTACGCGTTCGGGGACAATGTCGCGGCTCACTGACCATCTCGGCTCGTTCGCCATCTCGCCCAAGGTCACCTGCTGGCGTGCGAATGTAACGGCATCCACTCCAGATGCCAGACCCGCGCACGAAAGCACCCACGGCATGACGCATCGTGTAGGCGATCGCTGGCCGCGCTGGGCGGCCAGCGATCGACGTGCGCGGCAAAATCTTTCTACGGCAGCATTCACCATCCACGAAGCGCAAGAACCCAGTTCGCCCCAACGGACAGTGAATAAAGCACATCAGAGTCCGTCGGGGGTGGTGCCTGTCGGGGCCAGCCCGTTGGAGCCGCGCGAGGGAATCCGTAGGCAGGACGGCCGGGCAAAAAACCCGCAAGAACCCCACCGCCACTTCGGCCGCCGTACGAGGATGACAACGCGGGAGTCCGGCGCGAAGGCGCCGGACCGGCTCCTCCGGGCTGGCCCCGACAGGCACCACCCCCGACGGACGGCATCAGAAAGACACGCCCCGACAGCAACCGTCACGCCCCCCCCCTTGATGAGGAAAGTGCACAGCGCTGCCGGGAAACTACCCTACCGAAACAACACCACAGCCTGCTGCAGCGTCACCCAGATGCCCCAGGCCAACGGGATGCACACGCAGGCCCAGCCGAAGGCGATGACCGAGCGGGGAGTCTTGAAGGTGGAGGTGGATTCCCCGTGAACGCTCGCCGCGCTGACGCGTTCGTGCGCCAGTGCTTTTTCGCGGGCCAGTTCCTCGTCGTTCATGAAATGCTTGGGGTTCACCGGCCGTATCGCCAGGTTGCACAGCAGGCCGACGATCAGCAGGCCAGCCAGGATATACATGGTGATGTCGTACACCTGCGCACGCGGGACGCCAATCGACAACTGGTACTCGCGCACATTGCTGATCAGCACCGGGCCGAAGATGCCGGCGGCCGACCAGGCGGTCAGCACGCGGCCATGGATGGCGCCCACCATTTGCGTGCCGAACAGGTCGGCCAGATAAGCGGGAACGGTGGCGAAACCGCCGCCGTACATCGACAGGATGATGCAGAACGCCCCGACGAACAGCGCCAGGTGGCCGGCGTGCGCGGACCACGGCACGGATGCATACAGCACGAAGCCCAGCACGAAGAAGGTGAAATAGGTCATTTTGCGACCGAGCTTGTCCGACAAACTGGCCCAGACAAAACGCCCGCCGATATTGAACAGGCTGAGCAGGCCGGTAAACCCCGCCGCGATGGTGGCGATGGCGGCCAGTTGTTCCTTGTTCAATTGCGAGAAACTCAGCGCGTCCTGGCCGATCAGCCGGCCGGCGAACACTTCCTGCAGCAATGGCGATGCCATGCCGAGGATGCCGATGCCGGCGGTCACGTTCAGGCACAGCGCCCACCACACCAGCCAGAACTGCGGCACGCCCCAGATTTTCTTCACGTGCACGTGGCCGTGCGTGATCATGGCATTGGCGGTCCGCGTCTGCGGCGGGGTCCAGCCTTCGGGCTTCCAGTTCGCCGCCGGCACGCGATAGGACAGCGCCCCGGCGATCATGAAGACCGCGTAGACCACGGCCAGTGTCAGGAAGGTTTCCCATACGCCCGGGGAGTTCGCCGAGGCGTAGTGGCGCATCAGCAGGTTTGCCAGCGGGGCGCCGACCATCGCGCCGCCGCCGAAGCCCATGATGGCCATGCCGGTCGCCATGCCGCGGCGGTCGGGAAACCACTTGATCAGGGTGCTGACCGGCGAGATATAGCCCAGCCCCAGGCCCACGCCGCCGATCACGCCGGAGCCCAGCCACAGCAGCCATAGCTGATGCACATAGATGCCCACCGCGGAAATCACCAGGCCGCCGCACCAGCAGGCCGCCGAAACGATGCCGGCCTTGCGCGGACCGGCGCGTTCCAGCCAGCCGCCCCACACGGCGGCCGAGCAGCCCAGCAGGACGAAAAACAGGATGTACGTCACCGTCATGCTGGAAATCCGCCAGTCGCAGCTCTTGGTGAAGAGCTCGGCGGCCAGGCTCATGTCGGCGGGGCAGGCCAGCGGCGTGGCGCCGCCCAACGACTTGGACAGCGGCAGCCAGAACACGGAAAACCCGTAGGCCATGCCGATGCAAAGGTGGATCGCGAGCGCGGCGGGCGGTACCAGCCAGCGGCTGAATCCCGGCCCCGCGATGGTTCTTTCCTTCTCCAGAAAACCGGGCTTGCTGCCCGGAAGGTCCAGCGTGGTCGCTGAGCTCATGTTGTCTCCTAGTTATTGATTTGATCGGAATGCCGCGATGGGAACGCGCGATCGCGGCTTCCGGCTCTTCTGCCTGCGGTCTTGCCTGTTGCTCGTTTTAATGCGCCGCTGCCCTCGGCGTCAGGCGTTCGCGGTTGCGTTTGACGGCTTCCAGCACGATGGGACTGAGCCGGACATCGCCGTCGATGCCATCCGGGTGGCGTTCGACGAACGCCAACAACTCCACGCGCATGCGCGGCTCCCAGAATTTCTGGATATGGCTGGCCACTCCTTCGATCGCCTCCGGGCGGTCGGGCATGGCGTCGAAGAAGTCGCCGATGCGGTTGGCCATGCGGATGAGATTGCCTATCTCCATTCTTGCTCCCTGTTATGCGGAGATGCGTTCGGCGTGCGAGTACAAGGTCGCGTCGTTGTCGCGCATGAATCCCAGCAGCGCGATGCCGAGCCGGTCGGCCAGCCGCTGCGCCAGCGCGGTGGGCGCCGAGACCGCGGCCAGGATGCCGACGCCGGCGGCCGCGGTTTTCTGCACCATTTCGAAACTGGCGCGGCTGGATACGACGATCAGGCCGCTGCCCGCCGCGGGCGCGCCATCCTGCCGCCGGGCCAGCGCGCCGATCAATTTATCCAGCGCGTTGTGCCGGCCCACATCCTCGCGCACCAGCGCGATCGTTCCGTCCGCGCCCGCCCAGCCGGCGGCGTGCGTGGCGCCGGTAAGCGTATGCAGCGATTGGCGTTCGCGCAGGGATCGCATGGCATGCAGCACGGCGCCGATGGCCAGGGGTGGCCCGGACGGCACGGCCGCGATGTCGCGCAGCACTTCCGGCAGCGTCTCCACGCCGCACAGGCCGCAGCCGGTGCGGCCGGACAGGGCGCGGCGCCTTTCCTTGAGCCGGGCCCCGCACGCGCTGGATATCGTCAAGGCCAGCACGATGCCGTCGGCACTGGATCGCGTTTCGATGTCGCGGACGTCGCGCGCGCCGTCGATGATGCCCTCCGTCAGCGAGAAGCCGATGGCGAAGTCCTCCAGGTCGGCCGGCGTGGCCAGCATGGTGGCATGGCTGATGCCGTTGTATTCCAGCGCGATGGGCGTTTCTTCCGCCAGCACGTCGTCATCCGGTTCGCGCGCCGGCACGCCGTTCCGGATGCGAAGGACCCGCGCGTGCGCCGATGTCTGGTTTTCCATATGGCTGCAATAGTCCCTTGCGTACGGGCTATTTCCCGGCGGGCACGGTCTCGCGCTCGGCCAGCAGCTTTTGCTGGATGTCGCTGAAGCGGCTCCATTGGCGCTGCCATTCGGAAGGCTGCGACACCCGCGTCAGCTGCACGGCCGTGACCTTGTACTCGGGGCAATTGGTGGCCCAGTCGGAGTTGTCCGTCGTCACCACGTTGGCGCCCGATTCCGGGAAGTGGAAGGTGGTGTATACCACGCCGGGCTGCACGCGGTCGGTCAGGACGGCGCGCAGGACGGTCTCGCCGGAGCGGCTCTGCACGCCCACCCAATCGCCGTCGGCGATACCGCGGTCTTCCGCGTCCTGCGGATGGACTTCGAGGACGTCCTCGCCATGCCATACGACGTTGGGGGTGCGGCGGGTCTGCGCGCCCACGTTGTACTGCGACAGGATGCGGCCGGTGGTAAGCAGCAGGGGATACTTGCGCGTGCTGCGTTCTTCCGTGGGCACGTATTGCGTGATGATGAACTTGCCCTTGCCGCGCACGAACTCGTCGATGTGCATGATCGGCGTGCCTTCCGGCGCCTCGTCATTGCAGGGCCATTGCACGCTGCCCAGCCGGTCCAGCTTTTCGTAGGTCACACCGGTAAAGGTGGGTGTCAGCCGTGCGATCTCTTCCATGATCTCGCTGGGATGGCGGTAGTGCATGGGGTAGCCCATGGCGTTGGACAGCGCCACCGTCACTTCCCAATCCGACAGGCCGTTGCGCGGCTCCATGACCTTGCGCACGCGCGAGATGCGCCGTTCGGCATTGGTGAAGGTGCCGTCCTTTTCCAGGAAGGAGGAACCCGGCAGGAAGACGTGCGCATACTTCGCGGTTTCGTTCAGGAACAGGTCCTGCACCACGATGCATTCCATCGCCGCCAGCGCCGCCGCCACATGCTGCGTGTTGGGATCGGACTGCACGATGTCCTCGCCCTGGCAGTACAGGCCCTTGAAGGTACCGGACAGCGCGGCTTCGAACATATTGGGGATGCGCAGGCCCGGTTCGGGTTGCAGCGTGACGCCCCAGTCGCGTTCGAATTCGCCGCGCACCGTGTCGTCGGAGATATGGCGATAGCCCGGCAGCTCGTGCGGGAAGGACCCCATGTCGCAGGAGCCCTGCACGTTGTTCTGCCCGCGCAGCGGGTTGACGCCGACCCCTTCGCGACCGATGTTGCCGGTGGCCATGGCCAGATTGGCGATGCCCATGACGGTGGTAGATCCCTGGCTGTGCTCGGTGACGCCCAACCCGTAGTAGATCGCCGCATTGCCGCCGGTGGCGTACAGACGCGCCGCGCCGCGCACGGCGGCGGCCGGCACGCCGGTCACGGCTTCCATGGCTTCCGGCGAGTTCTCCGGGCGCGAAACGAATTCGCGCCATTGCTGGAAGGGCCGGCTCTCGCAGCGCTCGGCGACGAAGGTTTCGTTGATCAGGCCTTCGGTGGCGATCACGTGCGCCAGCGAGGAAAGCAGGGCGACGTTGGTGCCGGGCCGCACCTGCAGGTGGTAGTCGGCCTTGATGTGCGGCGAGCTGACCAGTTCGATGCGGCGCGGATCGATGACGATCAGGCGCGCGCCTTCGCGCAGGCGGCGCTTCAGGCGCGAGGCGAACACCGGGTGTCCGCTGCTGGGATTGGCTCCCATGACCACGATCACGTCCGAGTGCATGACGGAATCGAAGGTCTGCGTGCCGGCGGATTCGCCCAGCGTCTGCTTCAGGCCGTAGCCGGTGGGCGAGTGGCACACGCGGGCGCAGGTATCGACGTTGTTGGTGCCGAAGCCGGCGCGTACCAGCTTCTGAACCAGCCAGGTTTCCTCGTTGGTGCAGCGCGACGATGTGATGCCGCCGATCGAGTCGCGGCCATACCGTTCCTGCAGGCGCTTGAATTCCGAGGCGGCATACGCGATGGCCTCGTCCCACGATACCTCGCGCCACGGGTCGGTGATGTGCTTGCGTATCATCGGTTTGGTGACGCGCTCTTTGTGCGTCGCGTAGCCCCAGGCGAAGCGGCCTTTTACGCAGGAGTGCCCGCGATTGGCCTGGCCGTCCTTCCACGGCACCATGCGCACCACTTCCTGGCCTTTCATTTCCGCCTTGAAGCCGCAGCCCACGCCGCAATAGGCGCAGGTGGTGACCACGGCGTGTTCGGCCTGGCCCATCATGATGACGGTCTTTTCCTGCAGCGTGGCGGTGGGGCAGGCCTGCACGCAGGCGCCGCACGAGACGCATTCGCTGTCCAGGAAAGGCTGGTCCTGGCCGGCCGATACGCGCGATTCGAAGCCCTTGCCGGAAATCGTCAGCGCGAAGGTGCCCTGCGTTTCCTCGCAGGCCCGCACGCAGCGGTTGCAGACGATGCACTTGGACGCGTCGTACGTGAAATAGGGATTCGATTCGTCCTTCGCGTCGTTCAGGTGGTTGGCGCCCTGGTAGCCGTAGCGCACATTGCGCAGGCCGACGACGCCCGCCATATCCTGGAGTTCGCAATCGCCATTGGCCGGACAGGTCAGGCAGTCCAGCGGATGATCCGAGATGTACAGCTCCATGACGCCGCGCCGCAGGTCGTGCAGCTTGGGCGTTTCCGTGCGCACCACCATGCCTTCCTCGACCGGCGTGGTGCAGGAAGCCGGATAGCCGCGCCGCCCGTCGATTTCCACCAGGCACAGCCGGCAGGAACCGAAGGCTTCCAGGCTGTCGGTGGCGCACAGCTTGGGAATGTTGATGCCCGCCTCTGCCGCCGCCCGCATCACCGAGGTGCCCGCCGGTACGCGGATTTCCTGGCCGTCGACGGTCAGGTTGACCTGCTGTTCGGACACCCGCGCCGGGGTGCCGTAGTCCCGGTCTCGCTTGATGACGGTTTCCAACATGGTGGTGTCTCCAATCTGTCTTTGCCGGCCGAGGCCCGCGGTGGGCCTTGCTAGGCCGGTTGCGCCGCGTTCGCGGTCGATAGGCCGAAATCCTGGGGGAAATGATTCAGGGCGGATAGCACCGGATACGGTGCCATGCCGCCCAGCGCGCAGAGCGAGCCGCCCAGCATGGTGTCGCACAGGTCGCGCAGCAGATGCACCTGCTGCGCGTGGTCCGGGCCGCGCGCGGCGATGCGGTCTATGGTTTCCATGCCCCGGGTGGAGCCGATGCGGCAGGGCGTGCATTTGCCGCAGGATTCGATGGCGCAGAACTCCATGGCGTAGCGCGCCATCCATTGCATATCGACCGTGTCGTCGAAAGCCACCAGGCCGCCGTGGCCGATCATGGCGGAAATCCTGACGTAGGCTTCGTAGTCCAGCGGGACGTCCCACTGCGATTCGGGCAGATAGGCGCCCAGGGGCCCGCCCACCTGCACCGCGCGCAGCGGCCGGCCGGAGGCGCTGCCGCCGCCGAAATCGTAGAGCAGTTCGCGCAGCGTGAGGCCGAAGGCCTTTTCCACCAGGCCGCCGTGCTTCAGGTTGCCGGCCAGCTGGAAGGGCAGGGTGCCTTGCGAGCGGCCCACGCCGAAGTCGCGGTACCAGGCCGCCCCGCGCGCCATGATGCTGGGCACCGAGGCCAGCGAGATCACGTTGTTGATGACGGTGGGCTTGCCGAACAGGCCCGCGATGGCCGGCAGCGGCGGCTTGGCGCGGACCACGCCGCGCTTGCCTTCCAGGCTTTCGAGCAGGGACGTTTCTTCGCCGCAGATATAGGCGCCGGCGCCCTTGCGCACTTCCAGGTCGAAGCGCCGGCCGCTGCCCAGGATATCGTCGCCTAGCCAGCCTGCCGCCCGCGCATGGCCGATGGCGGCCTGCAGCGCGGCGATGGCGTGCGGGTATTCCGAACGCACGTAGATATAGCCCTGCGTCGCACCCACCGCGACCCCGGCGATGGCCATGCCTTCGATCAGCACATAGGGGTCGCCTTCCATCAGCATGCGGTCGGCGAAGGTGCCGGAATCGCCTTCATCCGCATTGCAGACGATGTACTTGCGGTCCGCCGGCGTGGTCAGCACGGTCTTCCACTTGATGCCGGTGGGGAAGGCGGCGCCGCCGCGGCCGCGCAGGCCCGAATCCTGGACTTCCTGGACCACCTGTGCCGGCGTCATGGCCAGCGCGCGCCGCAGGCCCTGCAGGCCGCCGTGCGCCTGGTAGTCGTCCAGGCTGAGCGGGTCGGTGATGCCGACCCGGGCGAAGGTCAGGCGTTCCTGGCGCTTCAGGTAGGGAATCTCTTCCGTCGGGCCGTGGCCCAGCGCATGGGCGCCGCCGCGCAGCCAATCGGCGTCGAACAGCGCGGCGACGTCCTCGGGCTGCACGGGACCGTATGCGACGCGGCCCGCGGGCGTGGCGACTTCGACCAGGGGCTCCAGCCACAGCAGCCCGCGCGACCCGTTGCGTACGATGCGCACCGTCTCGCCGCGCCGCGCGGCCTGCGCCTGAACGGCGCGGACGACCTCATCGGCGCCCACCGCCAAGGCGGCGGCGTCGCGCGGCACGTACATGGTGATGGGTTCGCTCATGGCGCCTCCTTCACATAGCCGAGGATGGTGTCGAAGCGCTTGGCCGTCAGCCGCGCGTAGGGCACGCCGTCGATCAGCATGGCCGGCGATTGCGCGCACAGGCCCAGGCAGTACACCGGTTCCAGCGTGAAGGCGCCGTCTGGGCTGGTCGCATGGAAATCGCAACCCAGCTTCTTGCGCGCGTGGGCGGCGATCTGTTCGCCCCCCATCGCCTGACAGGATTCGGCGCGGCAGATCTCGATCATGTGGCGACCGGCCGGGGTCTGGCGGAAATGCGGATAGAAGGTAATGACGCCGTGCACCTCGGCCCGCGACAGGTTGAGGGCCTCGGCGATGGGTTGCACGGCTTCGGGCGGGATACAGCCCAGCTCGTGTTGAACCGCATGCAGAATGGGCATCAGGGCGCCCGGTACGTCCTTGTGCGCCTCGATCGCCCGCGCGGCTGCCGCGATGGCGGGATGCCCGGATTGGGCGGCGGCCTGCTGGGCGAGTTCGCCGCCGCGCGCGCCTGCATTGGATGCCAGGTTTGCCCTGGCTTCACCTTCTCGCATGGGAATCACATTCCTCGTTATGGTTTTTGCCACCCCGGCGAGCCCTGGGGATGCTTCCATCCCCGGACGCCGCGCGTTTCCCCTTCCAAGGAAACGCCGCCGGCGGGCCGACCGCGCCGGATTCCCGGCATGCGGGGCTCGGCGTTATCGGTTGCGCGTCGCGGTGGCGCAAATCGTACTGGGCCACTAATATGCAATATCAAACATAATTGTTGGCGCCGTTGTCCCTGGATCGGCACTTTATCCCTGTATGCGGTAGGGGTTCAATATGCACGTAATTGCCTATTTGTCGTCATGGATGGCTATCCCGCCACGGCCGGGCCGGCGCTGCGCGCAGCGGTCCGCGGGGGCGCGGCGATGAGCGACGGCGCGTTCCGTATCGCGCTGCGGCCGGGATGGTGGCTGACACAGGGCAGCGGGGACGACGGCGTGCCGCTGCAGGAAGTGCTGGCGCTGCTTTCGGCGATCGATGCGGTAGGCCATATCGCCGGCGCCTGCCGCGCGTGTGGCCTGTCGTATCGCCACGGCTGGGGCGTCCTGCGGCGTTTCGAGACGGTCTTCGGTACGCCGCTGCTGATCACGCGCCGGCGCCAGGGCACCGAGCTATCGCCCTTCGCACAGCGCCTGCTGTGGGCCAACCGCCGCATCGAGGCCCGGCTGATGCCCATGCTGGACAGCCTGGCCTCGGAACTGCAGGAAGACCTGGAACGCCTGTTGCCCGAGACCGGCCCCCATCTGCGCCTGCATGCCAGCCATGGTTTCGCCGTCGAGGCGCTGATGCAGCACATCAGCGCGCCGGGGCGGCTGTCCGAAGGGGGCGCCGCGCTCGAATTGCGCTATCGCACGGCCACGGAAGCGCTGGCTTCGCTGGACGGGGGCGAATGCGACCTGGCGGGCTTCCAGGTGCCGCAGGGCGACTTCGAGGCGGCCATGCTGCGGCATTACGCGCAATGGCTACATCCTTCCGAGCATCTGCTGATCCATCTTGCCGTGCGCAACACGGGGCTTTTCGTGACGGCGGGCAATCCCAAGAACATCCACGGCATCGCTGACCTGGCGCGCCCGGACGTGCGGTTCGTCAACCGCCAGATAGGTTCCAGCACCCGGCACCTGATCGAATTGATGCTGCGCGGGCTGAAGATACCGGTGGCGCGTGTGCATGGCTACGAGAACAGCGAGTTCACCCACATGGCGGTTGCGGCCCATATCGCCAGCGGCATGGCCGATGCGGGGATCGGCGTGGAAACCGCCGCGCACCGCTTCGGGCTGGATTTCATTCCGTTGGCGCGGGAGCGATATTTCTTCGCCATCCGCAAGTCGGCGCTGGAGCAGCCGGCCATGCAGGCGCTGCTGGCGATCATGAGGGGGACGGATTACAAGGGCTATGTGGGGCAGCTGACAGGCTACGATGCCAGCGAAACCGGGCGCATACAGACCTTGCAGGAGGCCTTCGGCTAGGCCGCCTGCCGCGGGCATGCCTGACCGGCCGCTACCGCTTCGCGCCTTGCGGGTGGCGCTACGCGCCGTGGAAAACTATCATGACATCATGTCGAAAGTAATCTATCTGACCGAACACCGCGGCCCGGCCGGCAGCGGGGATGTCCAGTTTGCCGGCGCGGACGCCCTGCCGGCGCAGGGCCAGCCGGCGCGCGATGCGCGCGCGCGTCCGCTGCGCGACCTGCGCATTTCGGTCACGGACCGCTGCAATTTCCGCTGCACGTACTGCATGCCGCGCGATGCGTTCGATAGCAACCATGTCTTCCTGCCGCATGCGCAGCTTCTTTCCTTCGAGGAAATGGCGCGCACCGCCGCCGTCTTCGTGCGCCTGGGCGTGCGCAAGATCCGGCTGACCGGCGGCGAGCCCCTGCTGCGCAAGAACATCGAGACACTGGTCGGCCTGCTGGCCGCCCTGCGCACGCCGGAAGGCGACCCGCTGGAGCTTACGCTGACCACCAACGGCAGCCTGCTGGCCCGCAAGGCCCGCGCGCTGAAAGAGGCCGGCCTGAGCCGGGTGACCGTCAGCATGGACGCGCTGGATCCGGCCTTGTTCGCCCGCATGAGCGATACCGACTTTCCCGTCGCCGATGTGCTGCGCGGTATCGACGCCGCGGCCGCGGCCGGGCTGGCGCCGGTCAAGGTGAACATGGTCGTGCGGCGCGGCGTCAACGATGGGCAGATACTGCCGATGGCTCGGCATTTCCGCGGTTCCGGCCACATCCTGCGCTTTATCGAATACATGGACGTGGGCAGCACCAACGGCTGGAACATGGCCGAGGTCCTGCCCAGTGCCGACGTCATTGCCCGCATCGCGGAACATTTCCCGCTCGTGCCTTTGCAGACCGATCCGATGGGCCGCGTGGCCGAACGCTGGACCTATGTCGATGGCGCCGGCGAGATCGGGGTGATATCCAGCGTCACGCAGGCCTTCTGCGAAGGCTGTACGCGCGCACGCCTGTCGCCCGAAGGGCGCCTGTTCCTGTGCCTGTTCGCCAGCCGCGGCCATGATTTGCGCGCCTTGATACGCGGCGGCGTGGATGACGATCAGCTGGCTGCCGCCGTGGCGGGCATCTGGGCAGCCCGGGACGACCACTATTCCGAGCGCCGCCTGGCGGATACGCCGGGCGTGCTGCGCGATCCGAAAGTCGAGATGAGCTACATCGGCGGCTAGGGCCCGGCCACGGGCAGTCGTACCCGGGGCCGTCGCAGGGGTAAAAGGAGCCTCGCATGAACGCGCAAGCAAGTGGGCCGGTTGCCGCGCCGGCAGGGCAGGACGCTTTGGAGACCGCGCGCATCGCCGGACTGATCCTGGCCGGCGGCCGGGGCTCGCGCATGGGGGACGTCGACAAGGGCTGCGCGCTGCTGCGTGGCCGCCCCATGGTCGAGCATGTCGCGGCCCGCTTCGCACCGCAGGTGGGCGCTTTGTTGATCAGCGCCAATCGCAATCTGGAACGCTACGCCGAATACGGCAAGGTGGTGGCCGACGATCCCGCGCACGGCGAATGGCAGGGGCCCCTGGCCGGGGTCGCGGCCGGACTGGTGGCATCGCGCTGCCCATGGATTGCCACGACGCCGTGCGATGTGCCTTTCCTGCCGCTCGATATGGTCGCGCGTTTGGGCCAGGCCCTGCGGGCGCGGGGGCCGGCGGCGCGCCTGGCCGTGGCGTGCAGCGGCGGCAAGCGCCAGCCGGTATGCATGCTGGTGTCGCGCGAATTGCTGCCCGATCTGTTGCAGTACCTGGCCGAAGGCGGGCGCAAAGTCGATACGTGGCAATCGCGGGCGGGCTGCGTCGAAGTGCCCTTCGACGATCAGCCCGATGCCTTCGTCAACGTCAATACCGCCAGCGAACTGGCCGATGCCGACCGCAATGGCTTATGACAGCCAGTGCTTGAAGTCGTAGTAGGCGACCTTTTCGCCGTCGTATACCGTCTGCCCGGCGGGAATGCGCGCCAGGCCCGTGGCCCAGGGCAGGGAGCTGAGCACGCCGGAGCTCTGCCGGTCGAAGGCCTGTAGCTGCCCCACGCCACCGTTGTCGACCTCGCGGCGCACCCGCAGGAATTCCTCGCGGCTGTCATGGCGCGGGGTGTCGGTGCGCAGCGTCAGCATGCTGACCTGCGGAAACAGATCCCGCCGCCCCTGCATGCGGCGCAGCAGCGGCGACACCAGCACCGTGAACACCGCGAATGCCGATACCGGATTGCCGGGCAGGCAGACGACCGGCTTGCCGTCCACGTGCGCCATGGCCACCGGCTTGCCGGGCTTCATGCGCACGCGCCAGAGGTCCAGCGTGGCGCCCAGGCTTTCCAGCACGGGCTTGAC
Organism: Bordetella sp.; assembly: GCF_057362025.1. Taxonomy (NCBI): domain Bacteria; kingdom Pseudomonadati; phylum Pseudomonadota; class Betaproteobacteria; order Burkholderiales; family Alcaligenaceae; genus Bordetella; species Bordetella sp. The sequence goes on from NZ_JBMQQZ010000108.1 coordinate 39,842, forward strand.
CAGGTCCTTGTCGCCCACCGACACGCCGCCGATGCTGAGGATCAGGTCGCAGTCGCGCGCCAGCGCCTGGAAGGCCGATTTCAGCGCGGCTTCGTTGTCCTGCGCGTGCAGGATCTGCGTGGCCTGCGCCGCCATGCCTTCCACCAGGGCCGCCATCATGGCGCCGTTGGAGTTGTAGATCTGGTGCGGGGCTCGCGCCTCGCCCGGGGCGACGAGTTCATCGCCGGTGGTCAGGATGCCCACGCGGACGGCGGGATGCACGGTCACGCGCGCGATGCCTTGCGATGCCAGCAGCGCGATCTGCGCCGGCCCGATGCGCGTCCCGGCGGCCAGCAGGGGGCTGCCGGCGGCGGTGTCCTCGCCGCGCCGGCGCACGTGCTGGCCCTGCCGCGGGGCGCGGGCGATTTCGAGCCTGCCGCCGGCTTCGCGCGTGTCTTCCTGCATGATCACGGTATCGGCCCCGGCCGGCATCAGGCTGCCCGTGAACAGGCGCGCGGCGTGGCCCGGCCGCAGCGGTTGGGGCGCATGGCCGGCGTACACGATCTGGTCTATCGGCAGGGCGACGCCCTCGCGGTAGTCTTCGTAGCGCAGCGCGTAGCCGTCCATGGCGCTGTTGTCGGCCGAGGGCAGGTCCAGCGTCGCGGTCAGGTCGCGCGCCAGTACCAGCCCGGCGGCGTCGCGCAGTGCGGTCTCCGTGGCGGTCTGCGGGCGCGGCGCGCCGTTGGCAAGGCGGGTCTGGGCGTCGTCGAATTCCAGCATATGTGTACTCGCGAGGAAATGGCGATGGTGGCGGCCCCGGGGGCCGGCGCTGCCGGCCTGCCAGGGGAAGAAAAGGCCTTTTTTGCTGAAGGACGGATGCGAGGGTCAGCGGGCGCGTTCCCTGGCTTCAAGCGCCTTCTTTTGCAAATGGCTGGCGAAGTTGCAGGGCTTGTGGCGGCTGTCCAGCTGTTCGCGCAGGATGTGGTTCCATGCGGTTTCGCAGGCGCCGGTGGAGCCGGGCAGGCAGAACACCACCGTGTCGTTGGCGTAGCCGGCCAGGGCGCGCGACTGGATGGTGGAGCTGCCGATCTCCTGGTAGGACACGTGGCGGAACAATTCGCCGAAACCCGTGATTTCCTTGTCCAGCAGGGGCGCTACCGCCTCGGGGGTGGAGTCGCGATGCGAGAAGCCCGTCCCGCCGGTGATCAGGATGACCTGGACTTCGGCGTCGGCGATCCATGCACTGACGACGCGGCGGATCTGGTACACGTTGTCCTTCACCAGGTCGCGCCGCACGCAATCGTGTCCGTCGCGCGCCAGGGTTTCGGCCAGCCAGTTGCCGGAGGTGTCGTTGCCGGCGGTGCGCGTATCGCTGACCGTCAGGACCGCGCATGCCAGGCACGCTTTCTTGTCGTCTTTTTGCTCGCTCATGTGCTTTCCTTCGATAAACCGCTGGCGCCGGCGTCCCATGAATGGGTCCGGTCGTGATCCGCTTGGCGTTGTTCGACCCAGAAGCTGCGGCCGCCAGCCAGCGTTTCGCGCTTCCAGAAGGGCGCACGCGTCTTCAGCGCATCGATGATGTATTCGCAGGCGCGGAAAGCGTCGCCGCGGTGCGCGCTGGCGGCGCCCACGAATACGATCTGGGCGTTGCGCGGCAGCGCGCCCACGCGGTGGGCGATGACGAAATCGATGACGCGCCAGCGCTTCATGGCCTGGTCGCCGATGTCCTGCAGTTCGCGTTCGCACATTCCCGGATAGTGATCCAGGAACAGGGTTTCGGTGGCCTCGTCCGCGGAGAAGTCGCGGACATAGCCGGTGAAGGTGACGATGGCGCCGGCGGCGGCGCCCGCGCGTTCGCGCAGCGCGGCCTGCAAAGCCGCCGCGTCGAAGTCGGCTTCCTGTACCACGACCATGGCGATCAGCCTCCGGTGACGGGCTCGAAAACGGCGACTTCGTCGCCGGCCTTTATCGTGACCGTGGCCTTGACGTGGGTCTGGTTCACCGCAAGCCTGAGCCGGGCGGCGGGCGCCAGCTGGGGATAGCGCTGTTCCAGGCTGGCCAGCAGCGCAAGGCCGGTCACGCTGTCGTCCGGCAGCGGCCAGGCTTCCGCCCGGCGGCCGGTCATTTCGGCGACGCGCGCGAAATACAGGAGTTGGATGGCCGGATCCATGCCGGGATTCTGATTCGAGCCGCTCACCGCGCACCTCTGGGCCGTCGGCCCGAAATCGTCTGCATAGTTGTCCTGTCGCGTCGGCGCGCTGGCGAGAACGGACGCGGTGCCGGCCGGGGGCGCACGATTCCCAAGACTCCCGCATTCTACCGCGTCGACCGGACGATGGCGTGGCCGGTCGGCGGGGGAGGGACGGCGCGGGTTGCCGCCGCGCGCCACGTCCCGCTGCGTCCGATATTCATCGCGCCAGGCTTCGCGCAGGGCCGGTGACGGCATCATGCCGCGTTTTTCGTGGCCGGTTCCCTTGCGTAACGGGTGGATGGCGGCACCGGAAGGTGGCTGCCCCGGTTGTAACAACCCGGTATGCGAGCGCCCGGCCTATCTTTTGGAGGCAGCATGCCGGAAGTAGTGTCGAATCAGTCGTTTATATCGCCATATGTGGCCTTGGAACCGCTCGCGGAGGGAACCGATGCGCCTACCTGCGTAGCCGAAGGCCCCGGTCTGGACAAGCTATCGGGCAAATATGAGATTCCGTTATGCGATCGCCCTACGCTGAATATCCTGGTGGACCGTTGGTTGATGGGGGACCGCCACGCCTTCGATCCGGACTTCGCCACGCGCGATAGGGCGATCAATTCTGTCGCGCATAAGACATATGCCAGGAGACGGGAACTCCAGGACGACGCTCAGCAGTTCTTCCTGGATGTGCGGTCCGAACGCCTGGCGCAAAAACGCTGCTATGCGCGCGAAATACCGAATGTGCCCAACCGGGATCCCGGCGAGCAGTTGGCGAGCTTGCTGGACGCTTGCCCCGGTCTGGTCCTGGGAGAAGTGCACAGCCATGTCGGAGCCAGGAAATTGCTCATCGAGAATATGCCGGCGCTCAAGGCACAAGGTGTGGAGCGCTTGTACATGGAGCATCTATTGACCGATGTCCATGGCGATGCGCTCGCTGAATTGAATGGGTCGCCGCACAACGAAATATCGGCGGGCCTGGCCCGTTACCTGCGGGAACAGGAAAACGGGTGGGAGCCGTTTCGCAGGCTGGACCGCGCGGTCACGGAAAAGTACAGCTATGGCTCGCTCGTGGAGGCCGCGCATCGGGCCGGCATAAGCGTTATTGCCGTTGACTGCGCGGCGAGTTATTTCCTGAAGGGCGGCGAGAGCTATGCCGACGATAGCGAGGCGTGGCGTATACCCGTCATGAATTATTTTTCTTATCTCGTCATGAATGAAACCAATCATGCGTGCGATCGTGTTCCCCGGGAGGGCCAGGATGGCAAATGGATCGCCCTGGTGGGAAACGCGCACATGAGCGTATTCGATGGCGTTCCCGGGCTTTCAGAGCTGATGGGTGTGCCGGGGGTGCGGTTCGAGGACGCGACGGAAAACCGCGTCGATGCGGATGCCGGCTTCGAAATCGAGCATCCGTCGTGCTTCGTCGGGGATAAGGAAACCATCCGGATAAAGGGCGACTTCGTATTCAAGGTGGATGTGCGGGAGCCTGGCGTGGCGCAGGCAACCGCCCGGCAACGGCCGTCCTTCCTGAACCGGGCCTTGGACTACCTGTCGTGCTATCCCCGGTCCCGGGGGACCTGACCTGCGCCCGAGTCCGCCCGCCATTCGCCGCTTTTGCCGCCGGCCTTGTATTCGAGGCGGATCTGCTCGATGACGATGCCCTTGTCGGCCGCCTTGCACATGTCGTAGACCGTCAGGGCGGCCACGCTGCAGGCGGTCATGGCTTCCATTTCGACGCCGGTGCGGAAGTCCGTGCGGCAGGTGGCGCGGATATCGATGCTGTGCGTCGCGTCGTCCAAGGCGAAGTCCACGCCGACGAACGACAGCGGCAGGCTGTGGCACAGGGGGATCAGGTCGGCGCAGCGCTTGGCGGCCAGCATACCGGCCACGCGGGCGGTATTCAGCACCTCGCCCTTGCCCTGGCCCGGCTGGGTAAGCAGGCCGTAGGCGGTGGCGTTCATGCGCACGCGGGCCGCCGCGATGGCGACGCGGGCAGTGACGGTTTTGCCGCCAACGTCGACCATGCGGACCTGGCCGGATTCATCGAGGTGGCTCAAGGCCGGGGTAGAGGTGGACATGCCGATGCGCCGCCTTGGGCGGTCCGTTCAAGATTTGAAACGAAATTACGCCAGCGACGTAATTGTTTGATGTTGCACCCAAACGCGCCTGAATCGCGGCGTTCGGGCTGCCTATGATAATGGACGCGTACAGGCCAGGGGGCCATAATCCCGCAACGCCTACAGGAGATGATGGATGCCCTCGTATTTGCCCCGAATTCGATTTACGCGGCGGTTTTTGCGGATCGCGGGGGCGGTCGTAGGGCTGATCCTGCTTCTGCTCGCGCTGGCCGCATGGCAGGTGCCGGAACTCACGCGCCGCGCGCTGACCCGTGACGTCGCGGCGCTGCTGGGGCGCGAGATCCAGGTCGGCAAGATCACGTTCAATCCTTTTTCGCTGACGCTGCGCGTGCACGATTTCGCCATCGCGCAGCCGGGCGGCGCCCAGCCCCTGCTGACGGTGGCCGAAGCCGATGCCAGCGCTTCGTGGAAGTCGCTGTTCTGGTTCGCTCCGGTGGTGGATGCGATGGTGTTGCGCGAGCCGCGCGTGGCGCTGGTGCGCGACGCGCGGGCGCATTTCAACTTCTCGGATATCCAGCAGAAACTGGAGGAAATGAGCGCCGGCAAGCCGGAACCCGCGCCGGATGAAAAAGACAAGCCCCTGCCGCGGTTTTCACTGAACAACATGCGGCTGGAGAATGGCTCGATCACCCTGGATGACAAGGTGACGGGCCGCCAGCAGGTTATCGACCAGATCGCCCTGGGCGTACCGTTCATTTCAAACTTCGGCTATGCCACCGATATCGATGTCGTGCCGAAATTCCATGCGCGGATCAACGGCAGCCCCTTCGACCTGAACGGTACGGCGCGGCCGTTCGACGCTACCCCCACATCCACGCTGGATGTGGTCTTCAGCGGACTCGAACTGGAAAAATGGGCCGACGCGTGGGGGGTGCCGTTGCCCGTGAAATTGAACCGAGCGCTGCTGGATTCCGATCTGCACATCGCCTTCGAGCAGCCCAAGGATGCGGCGCCCAAGCTGCGCATCACCGGGGGCCTGAGCCTGCGTGACGTGGACCTGCGCGAGGCCTCGGATGAGCGCCTGGCGGCATGGAGCGCGCTGAACGTGCGTGGCGTGGATGCGCTGCCGCTGGAAAGGCGCCTGCAGGTCGGCGAAGTGACGCTGACGGATCCGAACATCCAGACGCGCCGCTACGCGGACCAGCGCGTCAATTGGCTGGACGTCATCGACAAATTGCAGCGCCTGGGCGCGGGCGCCAAAACGGAGGGGCCGGCCACGGTGTCCACCGTGAAAACCGCATCCGTGCCGCCGGTAGCCGCGCCAGGGACCGCCGCGCCGCCGGCGGCCAACCCCGACTCCCCGGCGACGGGATCGACGGCGACGGACACCGCGACTGCCGCGCCGCGGGCGCCTGCCGGGGCCGCAGCCGCGCCACCGGCGGCCGAGGCGAAGGACGGCACCGCACCGGCGGACACCGCGCCCGCGACCGTCATCCCGCCGACGACGGCACAACCGGCAGCAGCGCCGGCGGCAGCATCACCGACCACAGCACCGCCGGCAGCAGCACCGCCAACCACAGCACCGCCGGCCACGACGGCCGCCGCCGAGCCGGATCCCTGGCATATCAATGTGGACAAGGTGTCCATCGTCAATGGCCAGCTGCGCCTGCGCGATGCGGCCACCAAACTGGACTATGCGCTGGACAAGGTCTCGGTGTCCGTCGCCCATGTCGCGCTGCCCCAACCCAAGGACCAGCCCATCGCCATCGAGCTGGGCGCGGAGAACCCCGATGGCGCCACGCTGCATGCCACCGGCGGCGTGATCCTGCAGCCTCTGGCCCTGACCCTGGATGCGAAGACCGAGCGCCTGCCGCTGGCGCCGTTCGCCAGCGCGGTGCGCAGCTTCGCGCCGGTAACTCTGCTGGCGGGCACCGTGGGCGCCGCCGCCAAGGTCGACGTCCGGGACAAGGCCGGCACGTATGCCATCCAGGCATCCGACATCAAACTGGACCTCGCCGGCGTATCCGCACGCGACGAAACGCTGAATCCCCCGATCACGGTGGCCGTGAAGCGCCTGGCGCTGGGCGTGGACAGGTTCGTGCTGGGCTCGGGATCGTCGAAGTTCGACCTGCGCGCTTCAGGCCTCCTGGGTGACGGCGACCTGGCATCCCAGGGCAGCCTGACGCTGAACCCGCTGGCGGTGAAGGCGCGTGTCGACCTGTCCAACCTGGACGTGGCGACGCTGGCGCCGTATGCCGCATCGCGCTTGAACGCGACGGTGAAATCGATCCGGCTGGGTGCCAAAGGCGATGTGGACTTCACCGGCGCGCGGGGCGCGGCGCCGATGAAAGTCACGTGGAAGGGCGGCGTGGACGTCAGCGACCTGAACCTGCAGGATCGTGTGAACCGTGCCGATTTCCTGGCCTGGAAGCTGCTCAGCCTGCGCAGCATGGCGATATCGCTGGCTGGCGGCAAGCCCACGATAGACCTGGGCGATGTGACGCTGGACAATTTCTACGGCAACGTGCTGCTGAATTCCCAGGGTCAGCTCAACGTGATGAGCCTGATCGCCGAACCCGGCAAGGCGGGCGGCTCCATCACGCAGGACACGCAGGCGCGCGAGACGCCATCGACGCCGGCGCCGGAGCCGTCCCGGACGAAGGCGTCCAGCGGCCCGGCCGAATCCCGCGCCCATGGCGACATGCCCGATATCGCCGTTCGCAGCGTCACGCTGAAGAATGGACGGGCGACGTTCAACGACCGCTTCGTGCGGCCCAACTACACCGCCGAACTGTCCGCCATCGAGGGGTCTGTGTCGGCGGTATCGTCCACCGACCCCAAGCCCGCCAAGGTCAGCGTGACGGGGCGTGTGTACCGTACCGCGCCGCTGTCGATCAGCGGCATCGTCCAGCCCTTCGCCAAATTCCTGACGCTGGACATCAAGGCGTCGGCGCGCGGCGTCGACCTGCCGCGCTTCACGACGTACTCGGCGAAGTACGTCGGCTACCCCATCGAGCGCGGCAAGCTGTCGATGGATGTCGAATACCGCCTGAAGGACCGGCAGCTGCAGGCCAGCAACCGTGTGCAGCTGGACCAGCTGACCTTCGGCGCGAAGACCGACAGCCCGCAGGCGACCACCTTGCCGGTAATGCTTGCCGTCGCATTGTTGAAAGATCGTTCCGGCAATATCGATATCAACCTGCCGATATCCGGGTCGCTGGACGATCCCAATTTTTCGGTGGGCGGCATCATCCTCCGTGTCATCGGCAACCTCATCGTCAAGGCCGTCACCTCGCCGTTCAGCCTGCTGGCGTCGGCCTTCGGCGGGGGCGACGAGCTGTCCTATATCGCCTTCGAGCCGGGCAGCTCGACGCTGAGCGACGACGACAAAGCGAAGCTGAAGAAGCTGGCGGCGGCGATGGCCGACCGGCCGTCGCTGAAGATGGACATCGCCGGACGCGCGGACCCTGTGTCCGACGAGGCCGGCCTGCGCCAGGCCTGGGTGGATATGCGCATCCGTGCCGCGCGCTCGCGCGCCACCGGCAAGAGCGGCAGGCTGGATGGCGATGCGCCGCTGTCCGAGGCCGAACGCGCGAAATACCTGGAGGCCGCTTACGACAACGCCAAGATCGACAACAAGCCGCGCAATTTCATCGGCATGGCGAAATCCGTGCCGCCGGCGCAGATGGAAGCCTTGCTGAAGCAGGCGGCGCCTGCCGGCGAGAATCAATTGCGCAAGCTGGCCGATGCGCGGGCCCAGGCGGCGTATGAACAGTTGCAGCAGCAGGGTGCGCCGATGGACCGGATATTCATGGTCGCACCGAATCTGTCGGCGGACGGTGTGAAGGACAAAGGTCCGCCGAGCCGGGTGGAATTTTCCTTGAGGCGTTGAGGCCGCCCGCCGGGGGCGTTCCCGGCATAGGGTAACGAACGGAGTTCATCAGCATGGACGACAAGCACCTGGATAGCCTTCTGCCGCCGCTGCGCCTGGATCGCCGCGGTTTCATCGCGACAGCCGCGGCATCGGGCTTTTGCCTCGCGGCGGGGCCCGTCATGGCGCAGACGGCGATCAAGACCGACGCCAAGGGATTGACCGCCGGCTGGGTGGAAGTGCCGGCCGCCGGCGGGAATATGCGCGCCTATCGCGCCCAGCCGCAGCGGGGTACCCGTCTGCCGACGGTGCTGGTGGTGCCGGAAATCTTCGGCTTGCATGAGTACATCCAGGATATCTGCCGGCGCCTCGCGCACCGCGGCTACCTGGCCATCGCGCCCGACCTCTTCGCGCGCCAGGGCGATCCCACGAAGTACACCGATATTGCCAAGCTGCAGGCGGATATCATCAGCAAAATTCCGGATCCGCAGGCGATCGGCGACCTGGACGCCACCGCCAAATGGGCGGCGGGGCATAACGGCGACGCCGACAGGCTGGGCATTATCGGGTTCTGCTGGGGCGGCCGCTTCGTCTGGCTGTACTCGGCCCACGATCCCAAGCTGAAGGCCGGTGCGGCGTTCTACGGCCCCTTGCGCGGCAAGCGCGACGAGACCCTGCGGCCGAAATTCCCCGTGGACATTGCCGGCGACATGCATGCGCCCGTGCGCGGCGCCTACGGCGCTGAAGACACCGGCATCACGCAGGACGACGTCGCCGCCATGCGGGAAGCGCTATCCAGGGGTTCCGCCGCCGCCAAGGCGTCCGTCATCGATGTGTACCAGGGCGCCGGCCATGCATTTCATGCCGACTATCGGCCGAGTTACCGCAAGGCGCAGGCGGAACAGGCCTGGGAGCGTATGCTCGAATGGTTTTCGCAGCATAATCTGGCATCGTCGGCGCAGGGTTGACCTGCGCGCGTGTCCGGCCGCTGGCCAGGCACGGGCGTTGCGGCTCGTGGCGACATCGCCGCGACGAGCGCATGAAATGCGTTTTTCGTTGTTTCACTGGAGATAATCAATGACCATCAAAGTCGGCGACCGGGTCCCTGACGGCACCCTGACCGAGTTCATCGAAACCGAGACCGAGAGCTGCGCGCTCGGTCCGAACAACTTCCAGGTCGCAGACCTGGTGAAGGGCAAGAAGATCGTGGTGTTTGCCGTGCCGGGCGCTTTCACGCCGACCTGCTCGAACAAGCACCTGCCGGGCTTTATCCAGAATGCGGATGCGTTCAAGGCCAAGGGCGTGGACGAGATCTGGTGCGTGTCGGTCAACGACGCCTTCGTCATGGGCGCCTGGGGCCGCGACCAGAAGACGGGCGGCAAGGTCCGCATGCTGGCCGACGGTTCGGCCAGCTGGACGAAGGCGCTGGGCCTGGAACTGGACCTGAACGCGCGGGGCATGGGCATGCGTTCGCAGCGTTACGCCATGGTGCTGGACGATGGCGCAGTCAAGGCGCTGAATATCGAAGCACCCGGCAAGTTCGAGGTCAGCGACGCGGCATCGATGCTCGCCAAGTGCTGACACGGTTGCCTGCTTGCTGAGTACCGTCCATCCGAGAGCCGCCCAGCGCGGCTCTCGCCATTAAGCGCACTATGTTCGCCACGATTTCCTCTTTCTCTTCCCTGTATATGGCCGCGCTGCTGATGCTGTGCGGTACCGGCCTCTTCAATACCTTCATGGGGCTGCGCCTGACCGCGCAGTCCGTCAGTCCGTTCTGGGTGGGTACCCTGATCGCGGGCTATTACCTGGGGTTGGTCTGCGGCGCGCGGCTGGGACACCGGCTGCTTATCCGCGTGGGCCACATCCGCGCTTTCGTGGCGTGCGCGGCCATCGCCGCCGTCATGGTGCTGGCCCAGGCTTCGATCGAGATATTGTCCCTGTGGCTGCTATTCCGGCTGGTTGCCGGCATCGCCATGGTGACGCAGTTCATGGTGCTGGAAAGCTGGCTGAACGAGCAGACGGAAAACCGGCTGCGCGGCCGGGTTTTCTCCGTCTACATGCTGATGTCCGGCCTGGGCACCGTCCTGGGCCAGCTGTCGCTGACCCTATTCGCCACGCTGGACCTGCGGCCCCTGACGCTGGTGGCGGTATTCCAGATTCTCTGCCTGGTGCCCATCGCGCTGACCGCGCGCTCGCATCCGGCCACGCCTGTGCCGGCGCCGCTGGACCTGCGCTTCTTCGCGGCGCGCGTGCCGCTGTCGCTGACCGTGCTGTTCGTCGCGGGGCTGCTGTCCGGCGGTTTCTACGGCCTGGCCCCTGTGTACGCGGCGCGGCACGGTTTTTCCACCGCGCAGGTGGCGGTGTATGTCGCCGCCACCGTGACGGCCGGCTTGCTGTCGCAGTTTCCGATGGGGTGGGTGTCCGACCGGGTCAATCGCGCCGGATTGATCCGTTTCAACGCGGCGCTGCTGACGGTGCTGCCGGCCCTGATGTGGGGATGGCTGTCCATGCCGTTCCCGTTGCTGCTATTGCTGTCATGCGTGTTCGGCGTGCTGCAGTTCACGCTGTATCCGCTGGGCGCGGCCTTCGCCAACGACCATGTGGAGCCGGAGCGCCGGGTCGGCCTGAGCGCGATCCTGCTGATGGCCTATGGCATCGGCGCTTGCGTCGGGCCATTGATCGCCGGCGGGCTGATGTCGCTGGCGGGCCCCAACATGTATTACGTGTTCATCTCCGCTTGCGCCCTGACGCTGGTGCTGACCGTGCGGCCCATCAAAGTGACGCACGAGCATCAGGTGGACGAGGCGCCCATGCACTTCCAGGCCATGCCGGATGCGCTGCAAAGCTCGCCCGCGGCCGCCGCCACCCTGGATCCGCGGGTGGACCCGGAGGTCGACCAGCAACTCGTGATGGTCGAGCCCCAGGCCGACGTGGTGGCGCCTCCCCGGTCCCCGGCCGCGGAGACCGAAGCGTCCGTGGCAAAAGAGACACGGGCCGAAGACGAGACGCGCGTTTAGCGCTCACGTATCGGACGTCCCCGGTAGCGGGGCGTTGCGCCTGTCCATAGCGCGCGTTTCGCCTGGCTAGGGCGCTTTGGCTTTGGCTATGGTTTCCATAGTCCTGGTCTAATGTGGGCGGATTATTTGCGTTTATGGAAATATGATTTCCTTATCCTAGGGTTTATCCCTAAGTCCTTGCGGCGCAGAATGCGTTTCATCGGGAACAGCAACGGACATCGCGGAACCCCTCCCCTCCCTCTCCGCGATGTCCGTCCCGAACCACTCAACCAGGACTAAGGAGTACTGCCATGAATGCCAAGACCATCGTTTCCGCCGTGATTCTTTCCTTCGCCGCCATCGGCGCGGCCCAGGCGGCCAACAGCGAACCGGACAACGTTCCCTTCCAGGGCGTCTACGGCCAGGCCGCCAATACCGTAAGCCGCGCGCAAGTCGTCGCGGAACTGCAGCAAGCGCGCCTTGCCGGCCTGACGGGCAACAGCGAATCGAACAACGCTCCGTTCACCGCGCAAGCCGATAACGGTGTGACGCGTGCCCAGATCACTGCCGATATCGACCGCGGCAACACGACGACCAGCATTGCCTTCGGCGACCTGGACAACCAGCCGTTCCAAGGTGCGTAAGTCCCGGCGGGATTCGACGCCCGCTCCGAAGATGCCGGCTCCATGCAGTTGCCGCCATCATCGCAAGAACAATCGGCCCCGCTGATCGCGGGGCCGATTCATTTCCGCCGCCGGCCGCGGCGGGGCGTCGATGCGCGATGCCGGTGACCGGCCATCCCGACCGGCGCCGGGATCGTCGTGGCGCGGCTATTGGAACGTATGGGCGATCGTGGCGTTGCGGTCCGCCGTGACGGTCAGGGTCTGGTGGTAATCCGGGCTCGCATTATTGCGCACGGTGATGTCGTACTTGCCCGGCGCCAGTCTCAGGCTGTTCAAGGGTGGACTGACGCCCCGCGATTTACCGTTGACGAGCACCTCGCCCCAGGGGCGGATGGCGACCGCCACCGCGACCGGCGTTTTGCTGGCGGCGGGAATAGACGGTTTTGCCGCGGCGTTCGCGGTCGCGCCGGGTTTGGTATCGGGTTTGGCGGCGCTCGCGACGGCGGCGGTTGCGCTGGCGTTTCCTGTGGCCGCGCCCGTGCTTGTGTCTGTGCCCGTGGCCATGGGGCCCGCGGCGCCCGACGGCGCGGAAGTCGCCGATGCATCCGGTGCCGTCGACGCGGCAGCGGGCGAGGCGCTATCGGCGCCGGAGGGCGGCGCCGTTGACGCACCGGGGGTGAGGTCGGGGTTATCCCGCGCCGCCGCTGTCCCCGCGCCATTCGATGGCGACGCGCCTGGACTGTTGGCGGTGGAAACCGGCGGGGTCCCGGACGGCGCCGTACTGGCCAATGATGATGTGGGACTATTGTCGGGCGCTCCCTCGGCGCCGCCCCTGGTCGATTCCTGCGCCAGGGGTGGCGCCGCTTCCGGCGCTTTGCCCGGCACCGCATCCGGCGTCCCGCTGCTCGCGGTATCGGAAGCGCCGGTTTGCGTCGCTTTCGATGCGTCTCCTTGTGCGTTGCCCGGCGCGGTGGTCGATACGCGGGCCACGGATCTGATGCGCGGCGACGGCTGGGGACGCAGCCATACGTAAAGCACGACCGCGATCAGCGCGGACACCGCCAGGACCAATAGCCGGGGCGCGCGTTGGCGCGGACGGTGCCTGCGCGAAGCGGACGCCCGCGGCCGCTCGCTTTTCGGATATCGACGTTCGGGATCCTCGCGCGTGTGGACGGACGCAACGGCCTCCGCGTATTGGGCGGCGGCGGGATCCTGCGCGGGTGCCCGCGCGGTGGCAGCCTGCGTATCGGCCAGCCGTCCTTCCCGATACACGGTGACGCCGCTCTCCCGGCCGCCGGCATCATGTCCGCCGGAAGCCGGCTCGAGCCCGGCGCCGCCGGCCGGCGCGGCGGGTTCCGCATCGATAGCGCGGGGCAGCCCGTCCGGGTCCTCCAGCGCGCTCGGATGATGGCGGGGCACGGCTCCGGCGGCCGGCGGCGATACCTCCATCGGCGCGGCAGCCATGCCGGCGCCTGCCCCGACTTCCGGCGGCGATACATCCATCGACGTGGCGTCCACGCTGGCGCCTGCGCCGATTTCCGGAATCTCCGCTCCAGTCCGCGACGTCCCGGCCAGTGTCGCGTTGCCCAGCGGCGCCGCGGTCTCCTTCGCCACGGCGGCGGGTGCCGCGTCGAACCCCAGCAACTGCGCGAATTCGTCGATGTCCCGTGGACGCGCCCGCGCGTCCATGGCCAGGCCGCTGTCCAGCACGGCGCAGAAGGCCTGTTCCTCGGACCCGCGCCGTTGCGCCAGGGGCACATAATCGTCGCGCACGCAGCGGGCCAGCGCCGGTGGCGGGGCAAGGCCGGTCAGCAGCGCGCAGGCGGTGGCGGAAAGCGCGTAGATATCCGTCCATGGCCCGCAAGGGGTGTCCGGGTCGTCCGTGTATTGCTCGAAGGCGGCATAGCCCTCGCGGCGGGTCGCGTTCTCCGCATTGGCCGCCGGCGCCAGGGGGGGCGTCAGCAGGCTCGCGCGGCCGTACGCGTCCCACCCGATCGTCGAAGGCGTGATGTCTCCGTGCGCGCGTCCCGCCCGGTGCAGATCGCGCAGGGCAGGGGCAAGGTCGGCCAGGATGCGGCGGATGCGGTCCGTCGCCATGCCGCCCGCGGCCGCGTAGCGGTCCAGCGTTTCAACGTCACGCGCGGGCAAGGATGCGGAAACTGAGGGCATGGTCGGCTCCGGGAGCTGGCGTTGTCATGGCCGCCACGCGGGCAGCGAGGAAAACAGCCGGGAAAACAATGTTGCGTTCAGGGCGCCGCCGTGTACATAGGTCTGAAGCGGGGCCCCGTCGGCCTGGTTGGTCCACCAATAGCTGGTATGAGAACTGGGGTTGAAGCAGAACGGCAGGTCGGGCCAGGCCGCCAGCGATCGCGTGGCCAGCGGGGTGGCGGCCGCGGTCGTGCCGGCATTGAGGATATCCATGATGTCGTTGCCGCCCGGTGACGGCAGCTCCGGCGCGCCGCCGGGCAGGCTGACGTACAGCAGCGACCGGTCGAAGATTTCCGGTGTGCAGCCGTGCCTGACCGCGGCCAGCATGTTCAGGCCGATCTGGCGGTAGTAGTCGGTCGCGCCGTCGAGCAGGCCGCTGCTGTACTCGTGGGCGCGCATCGGCAGGGCCACGCACAGCGGATAGCCGCGGCCCACGCGGTCGCGGCTGGGCGCGATGCAGCCCAGCTGCGCGACGCCCGCCCCCAGGCCGGCGGGAATGGCGAAGTTCCAGATGGGCGCGCCGGCGAAGCCGCGCGCTGTGTGCGGCTCCGCCGCCTGCTTCAGCCCGGCCACGCCGTGTTGCAGCCAGCGGTCCCACCATGCAATCAGTTCGCGGGAAAGCCGCCGGTGCACGAAGTCGCCCGAGGCGGGAATTTTTCCGTACCAGCCCAGGCGGGCATTCAGTTCGCCGCGGTTCGCGCCATCCATGTTTTCCGTCCATCCGCCGTCGGTTCTCTTGGCCATGCCCGTATCCGTTCGCGCCATCCCGGCCCGCTCAAGCCTTGCCCGGACAGCTGTAGCCCTGCATCTCGGCCAGGTGGAACGGGCTCTTGACGCTGCTGGCGGTGATTTCCAGCACCACTTTGCGGCCGTTGAAGTCGAAGGTCGCCACAGTGGTTTCCGGCGACTTGCCGCGCGTCAGCTGGGCCTTGTCCAGCATGCGGTTCAGCGCCCACGCGCCGGAGGTCGTCATGCCGGCGGTGCCGACCTGGGGCGTCAGTTCGATGCTGACCTGGTTGGACCCGCGCGGGCCCGGCCATTGCACTGTCGTCGCCACCTGCGGGCCGTGCACGTAGCGGATGGTCTGGCCGTCGACGTCCATCAGGAATTGCGTAATGCCAGCGTCCATTTCCAGCGGCCGTATGGACACGCGGAACGAGGGCATGGGATTGCCGGCGGTGAAGTACACGTCGCGGATAATGCCGGCCTTCTGGAATGCGTCCAGATAGCCGGCGCGCTCGCCGGGCTTGCCGTCGATGCCGGGCTTGAAGCGCCATCGCGTTCCCGATACGTCTATCTGGTTGACCAGATTCTTCTGGAAGAAATCGTCCATCATGCCGTTGGGCGCGAACAACCGCGCCATGTCGTTGGGCGCGACGTCGCGGGTGGATTGCGGAGCGAAGGGATAGCGCCCGGCAATGGACTGGCGGCAGAACAGCCCAACGGTGGCCGACACGGTTTCGCCCATGCGTTCGCGGGCAACGCCGGAGACCTGGCCCGAGGCGTTGACCGACAGCGTGGCCAGCAGGTCGCGCACGGGTTCCGGCATGCGGCCGGCTTCGGCCTGCAGCTTGGTGACGACGTCCGATCCCGGCGCCGGGCTGGCGCTGCGCAGGGCGGCGTCGGCGGCGGTCAGGTAGGTATACAGATCGTTGATCAGCCCGGTGGTGGCTGCGATGGGGGGCGGCCCGCCCGCGCTGTCGTTCTGCGTCAGCCGCCGGTAGGGTTCGAAATGCCGGTCGACGATGCGCTCCAGCTTGTCGTCGCTGGCATCGGCGCGGGTCGCCGCGCCCGGGCCCGTGGGGCCGAACATCTGTTCCAGCGCGTCGCGCGTGCTGCTGACGCGATCGCGCGCCTGGTCCATCAGCGAGCGCTGGTCCGCGTTGGCATCGCGCAGCAGCGTGGTTTCGCGGGCCACGCCGCGCACCAGCCGGGCCAGCGGGGAATCGGGCGCGGATAGCGTTCGCGCCATCTGGATGTTCTGCAGCAACGACGTGCTGGGCGCCAGTTGCAGGTCGTTCAGGTATCCATCCCAGCGTGCCACGTAGTCGTTCATGTACAGGCGCTTGATATCGACGATCAACTGCCGCCGCGAGGCATCGTCCAGCAGGCCCGGGGGCGGTATGTCCAGTACCCAGGCATCGTCGCTGCGCAGCACCTCCGCCACGCGATCCACCCGTTTGTTGAACACGTTCCAGTAGCCGCGGTAGCTGTACAGGGCGGGAATGCCGTCGGTCAGCGGCTTGCCGCTCTTGCGCACGAATACCGATGTCGCCGAAGGCCCGCCCAGGGTGATCGCGGTGTTGTCCGGCGCGTCATCGTCGTTGGCCAGCATGCGGCGCAGGCGGCTGTAGGCGCGTTGCGCCAGCGTGTAGCGCGCCAGCCGTTCGCGCGCGGCGCGCACCAGTGTGTCGTCGCGCGGGAAGGGCGAGGAAAGCACCCTGTCGCGCACCAGGTTGCGCAGGTGCAGCGACAACTGGTCGTACTGGCGGCGCGTGTAGCCTTCCGGCAGCGTTTTCTGCATATCCGACAGCAGCCAGGCATGCATGAAGTCCGCATCGTAATGGTTGGCTTCGTAAAGCATCAGGTAGGCCCGCAGCGCCTCGTAGGAGAATTCCAGGTCGTTGGCGGGAGCGGTGCGCAGGGCGGTTTCCACGCGGCGCGCGACCTGCGGCAGCAGCGTCTGTTCCAGCGTGCCGCGATAGACCCCCAGCGCCGCCGACTCCATTTTGCGTCCCTGGTACAGGCCGAAGGTATGGTCCAGCGGCGGATCGCTCAATTCGAAACCGGCATCGCGCGGCAGGTACCACAGGCTGTCCAGGTAGGGCATCAGGCCCAGCACGTCGCCCGCCTGCGTGATCTTCAGATCCCGGCCCAGCTTGTCCACCGTGGGCACGCGGCGCGCCACCTCGTCCAGATAGGCGGCATTGTTCTGGTAGCTGACGATCCACCCCGCCATCAAGGCCAGGAACAGCACGGTGATCGCCCCATAGCCGGCCCAGTGCAGTTGGCGGTAGCGGCGCTCCCAGCGCAGATTGCGGCCGGCCAGGCCGGACTCGCGGAAGATCACGTCCTGCAGCAGGTTCTTCAGGAAGTAGCTGCGGCCTTCGCCCGGAGCGGGGGCTTCGGCCACCGCCGCGGCGCCCGTGTCGATGCGCAGATAGCGCTTCAGGTGGCCGGTAACCTGGTCGAAGGTTTCGCCGCCCTGCGTGCCGCTGGTGAAGTACACGCCGCGCGGCAGCAACCGCGCTTCGTACTTGGAGGTGGCGAATACGTCGCTCAGGAAGTGGCCCAGCACCGCCTGCAGGCCGGCGAACTGCTGCGGCAGCATATACGCCAGCGCGCGCCGCGCCGGGTCGGTTTCGGCAGCCAGTACCTCGGGCAGCGCATCGTCCAGGCGCCGCTGCAAAAGGCGGTATTCGGCATGGAAGGATTCGTACAGGTCGAAGTCGGCCTGCTGGGTGCGGGCGTAGGGCAGGGTGAAGCCCCATACCTGCGCCAGATCGTCGCGGCTGAAGGACGCGAAGTACTCCTCGAAGCCCGACAGCAGATCCGTCTTGGTGATCAGCACATAGACGGGGAACTGGATGCCCAGCTGTTCGCGCAATTCCTGCAGCCGGCGCCGCAGCACGGCGGCGTGCTGCACGCGCTCGGAATCGGACGCACGCAGCAGGTCTTCGACGCTGACGGTCAGCATGGCGCCGTTGATGGGCTGGCGTCCGCGGTATTTGGACAGCAGGCCCAGGAAGCCCTTCCATTCGTCCTCGTCGCCGGTGGGATCGCTTTCGTGGGTGGTATAGCGGCCGGCGGTATCCAGCAGTACCGCGTCGTCGGTGAACCACCAGTCGCAGTTGCGCGTGCCGCCCACGCCGCGCAGCGCGACCTTGCCGAAGCGGTCGGCCAGCGGGAAGTTAAGGCCGGAATTGACCAGCGCGGTGGTTTTGCCGGCGCCCGGGGCACCGATAATGACGTACCACGGCAGTTGGTAAAGATACTGCTTGGAATAGCGGTGCAGGCCGAAACGTCCCCCTTCCTGGAAGCGTGCCTTGCGCAGCAGATCGACCGCTTCGTCGAAGCGTTCCTCGAGCTGCCGCATCTGGTCGTTGTCGGCCGGCCTGGCGGCCGGCTTTTCGCGTGCGGGCCTGCGCAGCTGGCCCAGCAGCTGGGCATTCAGGCGGCCTTCGCGCCACTTGCGCCACAGCAGCCGCAGCAGCCAGATGCCGAGCAGCGCGGCGATCACGATGATGCGCACGGTCTCGCTTTCGAGCGGGCGCGTGGCGCCGATCGCCAGCAGCGGGCCGACGATCCAGACCAGGATGGACAGGGCAACGACGCCCAGGAAATTCCACAGGCCGCGGCTGAACAGGAAGCCGAAGCAGCGATAGAACAACGTAGCGATCATGGTTGCGCACCCTCTAGGGTGGTTTCGCGCGGAACGGGCGGGATCATCAGGGTGATTTCGACGCGGCGATTCAAGGCGCGGCCGGCGGGCGTATCGTTGGGCGCCATGGGATCGGCGTCGCCGCGGCCTTCCGCGCGTACCCGGCCCGGCTGGTCCAGGCGCTGTTCCAGGATGGCCTTGACCGTATCGGCGCGCGCCTGCGACAGATGCCAGTTGGACGGGTAGCGCGCGCTGCGCATGGGCTGGTTGTCCGTGTAGCCGCGCACGAGGATGATGCCGTGCGTCTCGCGCAGCGCATCCGCCACGCGCGACAGCACCGTCATGTACGAGCCGCGCACTTCCGCTGCGCCCGATTCGAAGGCGCCATCGCCGCGCAGCACGACCACGCTGCGGTCGACCTGGTCCTGCACCGTGACCAGTCCGTCGCGGATTTCCGGCGCCAGGAAGACGGCCAGGCGGGGGACGGGCGCGGGACGCGGCGCGGGTGGCGCGGCGATCTGCACGGTGGGCGCCTTCAGCGCATTCACGGCGGCGAAAACCTGGTCTGACTGCCCGCCCAGGCGCCAGCTCAACCCCAGATACAGCAGCAGCGCCAGGACAGCCGCCAGCGCGCCGTACGCCCATAGCGGGACCGGCAGGCGGCGCAGTTGCGCCTGGGCCGGGGCGTCGCGCCAGTGGGGCGAGAGCTCGCGCGGATACTCGCCGCGCGCCGAGCGCAGGATGCGCAGCAGGCGCTGGCGCAGGGTCTCCAGTTGCGAGCGGCCGTTGTCCACCACGCGGTAGCGGCCTTCGAAGCCCAGCAGCAGGCAGTAATAAAGCAATTCCAGCAGGTCCAGGTGCTGGCTGGGATTCTGCGACAGCCGGCTCAGCAGCTGGAAGAACTTTTCGCCGCCCCAGGTCTCGTTGTGGAAGGTGACCAGCAGGCTGTGTGCCGACCACACCCCATTGCCGCCCCATGGCGTCAGCGCCGCGGCCTCGTCCAGCGCGGTGCACAGGCAGTAGCGCGCGCCCAGGATGGTTTCGTTGGGAATGCCGGCCTGCTGTGCCCGCAGTTCGAATTGCCGTACCTCGTCGAGCAGGTGTTCGCGCAGCATGGCCGGCGACGGATGGCTGGCGGTGGCGCGGATCTGCGGGATCAGGTCCAGCAGGGGATTGGCGGCCGCCACCAGCGGATTGGAACCGCTGATCACGTATTCGTGCGGCCGCAGGCGGCTGGATGCCGCGGCGCCCATGTCGCCCATATCGCCGATACCGCCCGGCGGGCTGGGCAGGGCGCTGTCCGATGCATGCATTGCGTTCTCTCCAGGGGCCGGCTCAGTCGCGCAAGGCCCAGAATTCCATCGCCAGGCCGGGGAAATCGCCGGCCAGGTGCAGCGCCAGCGCGCCGGTACGCTCCAGCTGCTTCCAGAAGTCGCCGCTCTTGTCGAGTTCGAAATACACATGGCCGGCGCTATAAGGGATCTGCCGGGGCGCCACGGGCAGCGCGCGCACGGTCACGCCGGGCAGCTGCAGATGGACGAGGTCGCGGATTTTCTCCACCGGGCCGATCTTGACCT
The DNA here is from genome assembly GCF_057362025.1 of Bordetella sp. NCBI lineage: Bacteria > Pseudomonadati > Pseudomonadota > Betaproteobacteria > Burkholderiales > Alcaligenaceae > Bordetella > Bordetella sp. The sequence goes on from NZ_JBMQQZ010000108.1 coordinate 59,743, forward strand.
GCGAGGGAAAGCGGGTGCGCATCGTATCCGGGGGCATGTCGGCGCGCACGGCCAGGACGAAGCCGGCGCTGCGCAACAGGTTCAGGTCCGGGACCTGGGCCACGCTCACGCCCTGGCCGCGGTCGTGCAGCGGGATGCGCAGGGCGCGTTGTTCCAGCACGGCCGACAGCGAGCGGCGCAGTTCTTCCATCAACGGCAGGAAGGTGGCTTGCAGATCGTCGTGCGCATAGTCGGGCAGGACCTCGGGCCGGCGCGTGGGCGACGTATAGGTGGCCAGATCGCAGGCCAGCATCAGCCAGTCGTGAAACAGTCGCTCCGGATGCAGGCTGTCCACCTGGCGCGCGTGCCACAGCGCGCCCAGATAGCGGTTGACCGCCTCCAACAGCATGAAATCCGAGACTTCCGCCACGCCGCCGCGTCCGGGCTCGGCCACGCGCCGGGCCAGCGCTTCGCTGCGGGCGTCCAGCAGTCCGTAGAGCTCCTGCACGTAGCCGCGCAGCGCCGCCTGCGTGCCGCAGGCCAGCCAGGGTGGGATATAGCGGTCGTCCAGCACCACGCGGTTGTCGGCGCGCCGTTCCAGCACCCGCGCCACGCCCAGGCCCAGCCATTCATCCGTCAGTTCGCTTTCCAGCATCAGCCGCAGGCGCAGCCTGCCGACCTGCACCAGGGCCGGCTCCAGGCCCAGGCTGCCGCTGTCCTCGACTTCGGTCTCCTCCACCAGGTAGCGGGCCAGCGTGGCTTGGGTATCCTCGTAGGCGATGTCGCCGGCGCCCGCGCGCCGGCGCGGCAGGGCCAGCATCACGCGCGTGTCGGCGGAGCCGGGCGGCACGTCCAGCGCGGGGGGCGCTTCGTCGGCCTGCCAGAACTCGAAGGGCGTGCCGTCCGGCAGCACGCCGCGCGCTTCGCTCAGCGCGATCTTGCCCAGCGCCAAGGCGTCACGGTCCACGGCCAGATGGGAATATCCCCAGAAGAAGGCCTGCCCCGCGGACGCGCGTTGCTGTATCGCATGTTCGAGATAGCGCTCGAACTGCTGGAAGTGCTGGGGACGCAGGAACATCCCCTCGGACCAGATGACTTTGTTCCGCTGTGCCATGACGTAGGATTCAGGGTTATCGCTCAGAAGGGCCACCAGGATCGGTCGCGCTCGGTCTCCGACAGGCCTTTGGTGCCCACGGCGATCTGGATTTTTTCTTCGTTGGGAGAGAACTGCCAGACCTTGTAGATATTGGTGTTCTGCGCCTCCGGCAGGGGGATCACCAGGCGCCACCGGCTGTGTTCCAGATCGCGGTAGCCGGCCACGATGCCCACCACGCGCGCGTCGGGGCTGCCGGGGCGCTCCAGCGTCTGCGTTTCGCCGGGCTTGACGATGACCTGGTCGGTATTCAGCAGGTCCTTGCCCAACGCGGCCTGCGGATCGCCCTGCAGCGAGAAGTAATCGCGCGATTCGAACGTGCCGGGCGATTTCAATTCGTAGACGGTGACCTGTATGGGCGAGGGGCGCTGGTTCACATCGGGATTGACGCGCGGATCCGCCGTCAGGACGATGGCGTAAGGGATGGGGACTTGCCGCGCGGTCGATGAACACCCGGCCAGCGTTGCCGTGCCGAGCAGGCCCGCGGCGGCCAGGACACGCAGGATCGATCCGGCCCGCTTCATGCCGCGCCCCCGCGTACGATCTCCTGCGCGTGCCGGAATACGGGGCCCCACATCGGATGGCCCGCCTCCGTGGAGGGCAGCTGGAAAGCAGGTTCGATGCGCAGGATGCGCACGAAACCGTCCTGGCACAGCTGTGTGTATTGGGTCAGGCAATAGCTGTACGCCTGCAGCTTCAGCGCTTCCACGCGCGTGGCGTCCGGCGCCTCGGCCAGGGTCTCCGACGTCGCCACGGTGCGGATCACGCCGCCGTAGTCGCCGGCCAGGTATTGCTCGCGCACCTGGGCCAGGGCCTGCCGTTGCGCGGGGCTGGTCGTCGCGCAGCCCGCGATCGACGCGGACGCGGCCAGCAGGACGGAAAGGAAGGAGGACTTCTTCATCATGCGTACTCGTAGGTGAATTCGCCGTCCGCGGCATCCAGTGCGATGGCGCCGATGCCGTGCTCCTGCGTCGAGGCGGATAGCAGTGCGTGGCTGATGCGCGGCAGCACGCTGTTGGTCAGGATCGCGTCGACCATGCGCGCGCCGGATTCCACTTCCGTGCAGCGTTCGGCGACCAGGGCGGTGGCGCGCGCCGACACGGTCAGCGCGATGCCGTGGTTGTCCATCAGGCGCCGGCGGATGCGGCCGAACTGCAGATCGACCACGCCCTTGAGCATGGCGTCGCTCAAGGGCAGATAGGGCACCACCGCCAGGCGTCCCAGCAGCGCGGCGGGAAATACGCGCAACAGCGGCTCGCGCAGCGCGGATGCCAGGCCGTCGGCATCGGGAGCCAGCTGCGGATCCCGGCACAGCCGCGCGATCAGGTCGGCACCCACATTGGAGGTCAGCAGGATGATGGTGTTGCGGAAATCGATGTGGCGCCCTTCGCCGTCTTCCATCCAGCCCTTGTCGAAAACCTGGAAGAAGATCTCGTGCACGTCCGCGTGGGCTTTCTCGATCTCGTCCAGCAGGACCACGCTGTACGGCCGCCGCCGCACGGCCTCGGTCAGCACGCCGCCCTCGCCATAGCCCACGTAGCCGGGCGGGGCGCCTTTCAGGGTCGAGACGGTGTGCGGTTCCTGGAACTCGCTCATGTTGATCGAGATCAGGTTCTGTTCGCCGCCGTATAGCGCCTCGGCCAGCGCCAGCGCGGTTTCCGTCTTGCCGACGCCGCTGGGCCCGCACAGCAGGAATACGCCCACCGGCTTGCCCGGATCGGTCAGGCGCGCGCGCGAGGTCTGCACACGGCGCGCCACGGTATCCAGCGCGTGGCGCTGGCCGATGACGCGGCGCTCCAGCGTGGCGGCCAGGTCCAGCACGGCGCGCGCTTCGTCCCGCACCATGCGGCCCACCGGGATGCCCGTCCAGTCCGCGACCACCGCGGCCACGGCGGCGGCGGTGACGGCCGGATGCACCATGGGGGCATCGCCCTGTACCTTGGCCAGCGCATCCTGCGCGCGGGCGAGCTGCCCGCGCAGGTCCGCGCCGCGGTCCGCCGGCGTGGCGGTCTCGTCCAGGCCGGCACGCAAGGCCAGCAGGCTGGCGCCCAGTACGCGTTCTTCTTCCCAGCGCGACGCCAGGACGGCTTCGGCATCGCGGGCCTCGGCCAGCCGCGTGTCCAGGTCGAGGATGCGCGCCTCCGGGCCGATGCCCAGGCGGGCTTCGCGGCCGGCGATGTCCCGTTCGATCTCCAGGATCTGGATGCGGCGGCGCGCATCCTCCAGCGCGGGTGGTACGGCATGCTGGCTGACCGCGACGCGCGCGCAGGCGGTATCCAGCAGCGCCACGGCCTTGTCCGGCAACTGGCGCGCGGGGATATAGCGATGCGAGAGCTTGACGGCGGCCTCGATGGCTTCGTCCAGCAGCAGCACCTTGTGATGGCGCTGCAGCGTGCCGGCCAGGCCGCGCAGCATGTCCAGCGCGCGCGCTTCGCCCGGCTCGTGCACCTGCACGACCTGGAAGCGGCGCGTCAGGGCGGGGTCTTTTTCGATGTACTTCTTGTATTCGGACCAGGTGGTGGCGCCGATGGTGCGCAGCTGGCCGCGTGCCAGCACGGGCTTGAGCAGGTTGGCCGCGTCTCCCGTACCGGCCGCGCCGCCGGCGCCGATCAGGGTATGGATTTCGTCGATGAACAGCACGATGGGTTTTTCGCTGGCCTGGACGTCATCGATAATGGCGCGCAGGCGCTGTTCGAACTCGCCCTTGACGCCGGCGCCGGCCTGCAACAGGCCCAGGTCCAGGAGGTACAGCGAGACGTGGCGCAGCGCGGGCGGCACGTCGCCCGCCGCCAGGCGCAGGGCCAGGCCTTCGACCACCGCCGTCTTGCCCACGCCGGCCTCGCCGGCCAGCAGCGGATTGTTCTGCCGCCGCCGCATCAGGATATCGACGATCTGGCGGATTTCCTCGTCGCGGCCGGTTACCGGGTCGATCTCGCCGGCGGCCGCGCGCGCGGTCAGGTCGACGGCATAGCGCGCCAGGGCCTGCCCGCGGGTACCGGGCGCGGCCGCGCCGTCCGCCGCGCCCCCGGCGGCGTGCGCCGGCTCGGCCGCGTCCTCGGGCGAGCCCGCCACGATGGCATCGAGCTCGTCCAGCAGCACGTCCGGCACGATGCGCGCGAACTGCGGCGACATGCCCAGCAGCACGTTGCGCAGCGCATAGGTCTTGACGAGCGCCAGCATCAGGTGGCCGCCGCGGATGCGGGCGCGGCCGTAGCGCAGCGATGCCAGTATCCACGCCCGCTCGACGGCATGGTCGATATGTTCCGACAGGTCGGATACCGAGCCCGCGCCGCGCGGCAGTTGCTCCAGCGCACCCGTCAGATCCGCTTGCAGGCGTTCCGGATCCAGCTCGAAACGGCGAGCGATGCGCTGCACGTCGCCGTCCTGGCGCTGCAGCAGCTGGTGCACCCAATGAACCAGTTCGACATAGGGGTTGCCGCGCAGCTTGCAGAACGCGGTCGCGCTTTCCAGGCCCTGGTAAAGCAGGGGATCGAGTTTGCCGAAGAGATCGATACGGCCTATGTCTGACATGGATGCCTTTGCGTCAGGATAGCGATTGCATGCGTGTTTTCAGCCCGTGCCATTCCCGGAGGGGGGCGGCGCGTCGCGGGGTGTGACGGCACGCCGGGCGCCGGGTCGCGCGCGAGGACTCATTCCGGCGGCGCGCATTCGAAGGAGAGGGCGATCGGACGGTCGCCCGCCAGCGTCGCGTCGCTGGCCAGCGGCAGCGTGCGCTGGCCGGATTTGCCCGCGTTCAGGCGGCCTGCCAGCAGCAGCACGCGGCTATCGTTATCCAGGACGATGCTAGAGGTGTAGCTCGCGATGGCGGACTTGCAGCCGCATTCGGCGATCGGCTTGCGCACGTCCAGGGCGACGCCCTGCAGCAGCACGCCGTGTTCGACGGTGCGCGTGCCCGGCTGGATCGCGACGCAAGCACGCAGGCCGTTGTCCACGGTGACGGTACCCGCCGCCCGCGCGGGCGCGCCGCCGAAGGCCAGCATCGCGGCGCCGGCGGCCAGGGCAAGCAAAGTGTTGGCGCTATGGCTGGACACGCGTGCCTCCGTAGGTCGCCTGGCCCGGTACGTACTGCACCAGCAGGATCATGGCCTGGCGATGGCTGCTGCGCACGTAGGTACGCAGCAGGGGAAAGATGCGGCCTTCCACTTCGATGCACCCGTGGCTGTACCCCTTGATGGAGTCGTGCAGGTAGAAGCCGCCGCGCGCGGGGGCGCAGCGCCGGCGCGTGGTTTCGTCGGCAGGCTCCATGCGGGCGCGGTTCCAGCCCCAGTTGGCCCAGTACGGCTCGCATTCACCGGCCGCGGTTCCGCGCGGAATCGCCTGCATGCCCCAGGCGGGCTTGAGGGCGCAGGCATTGCGTCCGTCGTCCTGCGCCGTGCCGCGGTCGGCCAGCATGAGCTTGTAGTAGCCGGGCGGAATCGGGCCGCTATCGCCGGCGCAATATTCGTCCGGCAACTGATGTCCCGGCAGGCCGCTGCTGGCGCGGAATTTGCCGTGGCCGGGCCAGTCCAGGACCTGGCCGTCGTAGAACATATCGTGCCTCACTGCATGGTCTCCTCGGTTTCAGGGTTGGGCGCCGCCCAGGCGGCGCGGGCGCGACTGGCGTCCCGTGCGGCCCGCTCGCGGGCTTCGTAATCGATCAGCAGATCGCCGGCATGGCCCTGCGCGGGCCGGCGCTGCCCCAGCCACGCGGCCAGGCCCAGCGGCTGGGGCGACCCCAGGCGCACGCCGCGCACGTCGCTGGCACGCAGCACGGGCCGCGCATCCCAGGCGAACTCGACGCCGATGTAGTGGCGCACCCAGTGCATCAATTGGCGGCCGCGCGCGCCGCCCGGCAGGAACGCCTGGTAGCTGGCAAGGTCCAGCGGCCCGATATCGATGCGGAATCGATGCTGCGCATCGCGCACCGCCGCGCCCAGTACGGTGTCGCGTCCCAGCCCCATGCCGCTGCCCAGGGTCAGGCGCTGCGCCGGCTCCAGTCGTATCCAGTGCGGCACGAACTCGCCGATGTGCACGGGGCACCGGAAGAACTCCCGCAGAATGTGTCTCAGGCCTTCCGGGTTGCGCGTCTGCCGCAGCAGGTGCCCCGCCATGTAGTACTTGGCGTGGTCGGTCACGGCGTCGCGGCGCCGCATGGAGGGCTGGCCCATGTGCAGCAGGCTGGCGACGTAGCGCGTAAAACGTTCCTCTCCGCGATCCAGGCTTACCGTGCTTTGCGCATCCGCCCAGGCCCGGTAGAACAGCAGGATCAGCCGGTGATGGAAGATGTCGGCAAAGGCCGACAGCGTGCGGTCGCGGTGATGGTGCAGGCGTTCGCGCGCATGCTCGGTCAGGTGCAGCGGCAGCGGGCCGTTGGGCCCGAACAGGCCGAAGCTGTAGATGGACAGCTCCGGAAGCTGCCCGGTTTGCGCGGCCCGCGCGGCGGCCAGCGTCGACGGCGCGAACGCCAGGGAGGGTTCCTGGCGCAGGCGGACGGGCTCGTTGCGCGGCAGGCTGTCGCGTCCCAGCGGCGCGCGCGCGCCCGCCCGCGCGTCGATCCAGCGCAGGGTGTTGAACAAATCGTGCGAGTAGGGCTGGTCCTCCAGGCGGCGCCAGAATCCGGCAGGCAGCACGGCGGGCGCGGCGCGCAGGCCGGCGCTATCCCATGTGTATCTGCTTGGCATCGACCTTCACCAGCTCGCCGCCGGTGACCATGGTGTAGTTGGCGTGCACGCGCGCCGCCAGATCGGCCTGGTAGTCCAGCGTGCCGGCGCGCACCTGTTCCACTTCCTCGGTGGTGCGGAAACTCAAGCGGCTCATCAGCGTGATGCGGTCCATGACGGCCTCGTACGCCTTGCCGACCAGGCGGGTCGTGCCGACGGTGGCCTGCAGCTCCGCGGCGACGTAGCGCAGGCGTTCGGCCACGCAGCGGACGTCGCGCGCGTGCAGGGCCAGTTCGTCCGTTTCGACCCGCACGGCGGTGCCGCCGCGCACGCTGATGGTGCCGGCGCCGTCCAGCGACAGGTTGCCCTGCGCGGATTCCAGCGTCACATCGCCGGGCAGCTCCAGCCGCGAGCGGCCGGTATCGGCCTGGGCGATGACCGCGATCAGGTAGACGCGCGTCGGGTCCGGCCCGCTGATCAGCACGTCGTCGCCGACGCCGGGCGCCAGCAGGCAACTGGCGGCGCGTTGCGCGCGCCAGGGGCGGCCGTCGCAATCCACGCGATAGCTGCCGTCGTCTTCGCGCGCGACGACGCGGCCCAGCAGATGGACGGGATCGTAGGCAGGATATCGGCGCGCGGCGGCTGCGATTGTCATGATGGCTTTCCTCTCGTCTCTTCCAAAGTGCGCTATACCGCGGGGCGGGTCCCCATGCGCGGTTTCCACCGGGCGACTTCGCCGCGTTGCAGCGTCGACAGGACCAGCTCCGTCATCATGTTGATCGACACATGGCGAGCGAAGAATTTCTCCAGTACCGCGCCGAACAGGTAGGGGCTGATGCCCGAGAACGCCGCTTCGTCGACGTCCAGGCCGATGCGCACGCCGCGTCCGTAGACGATGGGTCCGGGCGCCGGCAGGCGATGGTGCATGGGGGTGACCCGCATATGGCGCACGCCGGCGATATGCTTGCGCACCACAGGATCGGCCAGGTTGCCGTACACGGTCAGCATCTCGCGCAGCGTCTGCGCGCCGGCTTCCTCGTCCAGATCCGTCAGGCTCAGGTAGTTCAGGCCCAGGTGGCTGATCAGATGCCAGGTCGCGGCATCCTCGGCCAGCGCCGGATGGGGCCGGGTCGGTCCGTGCAGCACCTTGACCGCGCCCACCGGCGCCGATATGCGCAGCGTCAGGTCGGTCTGCGTGCCCAGCGGCAGCAATACCGCCAGATCGCGGTTGGTGCACAGCGTGTCCAGGGTCAGGTGCCGCAACTGCCCGGAGAACGGCGCCTCGTGGCGATCCACCAGGGACAGGTACACCTCGCTGCCCGTGTAGCCGGTGCGCGTCCCGTTGCGCCGGGCCGTATCGGAGATCAGGCGCGGCTCGCGGCGCATCGAATAGTAGGCGCCGTAGTCGTCGGGATCGCTGAACACCGAACCGTAGAACGGCCGGAATTCCTGTTCCGGGCGATCCGCCGACGCATGCCCGGCGACCCGCGTCATGGCGTAGATCTCGTAGTCCAGCGGCCGCGTGCGATCCACCACCACGTGGTATTCGGAGGTGCGCGCGGTGACGGCGACGCGATCCGCCCGCTTGGGGAACAGGTTGATCACGGGGGCGCAGTGCAGCGCCAGGTTCCCGGCGCCGATGGCGCCTTCCAGTTCCGGCGCAGCGGCGGAAAACAACAGTGTCAGGTCGAAGGCCCGCGTCTCGGGTGCCGCGCCGCCGGGGACGGCAGCGCGCAGTCCCTGCTTCAGGCCATTCACGCTGAAGAACAGATAGCGGCGCGGGAAGGCGAAGTATTCCTGCAGCAGGCGATATCCCTGGAAAACGCGGGCATCCGCGGGTAGCAGCGCCTGGTCGTCGTCGAAGCCTTCGTGGCGTACCGCGCCGGCCGGCATACGGTTGATCCAGGCCACCGGCCGCGCGCTGTCGTGGCCCAGCACGGCGACCGTGTTGCCGACGACAAGCTCCAGCAGGCGTTGCATCTGCAGGTCCTGGCCGTTCAGATAGAACACCAACTGGTCCAGGTCCAGGTCTTCCAGGCGCAGGCCGCCGCAGACTTCGATGCGAATGCGCAGCGCGCTCAGCACACGCTGCCCGCGCCCGCCCAGGCCCAGCCGGGTCAACGGCAGGTCGGGCGGCGGCGGGCCGAAGGACGCCTCCACCACCCGCAGCGGCCACAGCTTCAGGCGGTGGCCGGTCATGAACTCCGCCGGCGTCTGCTCGCCGCGCGGGACCTTGCCGCGCAGCAGCGTGCCGCGCGGCAGGTCGAATCCGCGTGCCAACGTGCCTTCGTTCATGCTGGGTTCGAAGCGCACCACCGCCATGGCCGGCGTGGGGGCCAGATAGTTGGGGTAGACGACTTCCAGCAGGCGCTGCGAGAAGCGCGGGAACTCCGCATCCATCTTCATGTGGATGCGTGCGGTCAGGAAGCTGAAGCCTTCCAGCAGGCGTTCCACGTAGGGATCGGCGACCTCGGTGGCGTTCATGCCCAGGCGGCCGGCGACCTTCGGGTACTGCCGCGCGAATTCCGCGCCCATCTCGCGCTTGTAGACCAGTTCGCGGTTGTAGTAGTCCAGCAGCCGGCCGTCCATCAATAGCCTCCCAGGTCGCGCAGGTCCATGTGCCCGCTTTCCAGATCGATATCGGTGCGGAACAGGAATTCCAGGGGATGGGGTACGCACCACAGCATGCCCTTGATTTCCAGGCTGAGCACATTGTGGTGTTCCAGCGTGCCGGTATCGGTCACGCAGCGCACTTCCACCGAGGAATCCAGGATGCGCGGCTCGAAGGCGGCGATGGCGCGCCGGATCGAGTCCTCGACGTCGATCCAGTCGATGTCCGACATGCGCTTGCCCGCCAGCGCGCGGACGCCGTAGTTCACCACCGAGTCGGCGGCGTACCGGTGCGTACCGAGGTCGTCGGTGGTCTCCAGGTTGACCGTATTCAACAGCCAGCGCAGGTCGCGCAGCACGACCTCCCGCAACTGTGCGTGCGTCAGCATCGAGGATTCGCGCGGCTCCTCGCGCTTGCCGGGTTCGTCGTCCAGCAGGCGATCGAGCAGCGAGGGTTGCAGGCGGTCGCGCGCGGTGAGCGCCCTGGCGTCGCTATGGCCCATCGGCATGCTCCACCGCGCGGATATCCAGCAGCGCGTACTCGCCCTGGTCCGTCAGCCACATCTTCTGGCCGAGGCCGGTGTAGCTCTCGCCGTGCAGCGGCTCCCATTGCGTCAGCCGTCCCAGGCGCAGGCGCTAGTCCTGGTCCGCCATGCGGCGGCCCACGGGCGCCGGATAGCGCGCCGGCACCAGCGCATGCAGCACGCGTGCGCCCGCCAGCGTAATTTCGGCGCGCGCCCAGATCATGTCGCACAGCGTTTCCGGCGGCAGCAGCCGTATCCGGCGCAGATAGGAAAAGGGCAGCCACGCGTAATGTTCGCCCTGGATGAACTCGAAGACGGGCCCCAGGCGGCTGTCGCCATCGCAGATCCACGGAAACCGCAGCGGCTCGGTATCGCCGGCATGTTCCAGCGTGCCGGCCAGGGGCTCGGCCTCTTGCAGCGCCTGGTCGCGCAGCGCCGCGGCATGCAGGGCGTTCGTGGCGTCGTGCCGCAGGGCTTGCAGGAGACGCTCCAGCCAGGGCGGGCGGGGCCCCGGCACGGCCGGCTCCGCCTGCCCCGCCAGGACGGCTTCGCGCTGCCGTTCGGCCGCGATCGCGCGGTCGTACATCAAGGCCGTCGGCGCGGCCTGCGGATTCAGTTCGGCGCTCAGCTTGAGCTGTTCGACCGCGCGTTCCCATTCCCCCTGCACGGCCAGCAACTGGAACAGCCGGGCGCGCGCATCCGCGTCCCCGGGTTGGCGACGGATCCGCGCGACCGCCGTGTCCATGTGCGTCGCGAGGCTGCCCGTGTGAAAGGAAACGGCGGTCTCGGTCATGGGTATCAGCCGACTTCCTTGTTCTGCTTGATATCCCAGGCGACCAGCGTTTCGGCGCCCTTGCCGCCCTGGTCCGTCTGCTCCCAGTATTGCTGCTTGACCTTGGCGGCCTGGAAAGCGAAGTTGGCGATCACGCCCGCGTCCGAGCCGCCATCGCCGGACAATTGCACGGAGGACACCAGCACGTCTTCCAGGGTGATCTTGGAATACTCGATCTGGGTGCCGCCGGCCTTGCACATGGACAGCTGCACCATGTTCAGGTGCTTGCCGCTGGCGCAATGCTTCATCACCGCCGGGGCGGCCTTGTCGATGCGCGCCACCACGTGCAGGTCGTTGAAGCTTGCCTTGCCCGCGCCCAGGCCGCCGCCGCTCGACAGATTGCCGGGCTGGGTGGCACCCCAGGAAAACGACAGCACATCGGACCAATCCTTATGATTGGCATCCTTCGATTCGCCATTGGCGCCATCGATCTTCATGAAAATATCAACAGCCACTTGCTTCTCCTGATTTGAGGTCCAGCCAGTCCTGCTTGGAAAAAGCCACGCCGCGGGCCTTCTGCACGAGAAAAACCCGGCGGAACCGGCGATGAAAAGCGCCTTCGGTCGGCATCCGGCCATGCCGGATGCGCAGCCCTGGGACGTAAGGCCATCCGTGCCGCGCCGCTACCGCGGCGGGCCGTGCCCAAGGCTCGGCCGCCCCGGCGCGGCACGGTGGCGTAGCGGTCCAGTCAGCCCTCGTTCTGCTTGAGCGAGGGCAATTTGGACACGAGCCGCAGCGACACCGTCAACCCTTCGAGCTGATAGTGCGGCCGCAGGAAAAACTTGGCGGCGTAGTAGCCGGGGTTGTCCTCGACCTCCTGCACCTGGACTTCGGCGGCGGCCAGGGGCTTGCGCGCCTTGGTTTCCTGGGAGGAGTTGACGGGATCCCCATCGACGTAATTCATGATCCAGTCGTTCAGCCAGCGCTCCATGTCGTTGCGTTCGCGGAAGGAACCGATCTTGTCGCGCACGATGCACTTCAGGTAGTGGGCGAAGCGGCAGCAAGCGAACAGATAGGGAAGCCGCGCGGACAGCTTGGCATTGGCGGCGGCATCCGCGTCGTAGTAATCGTGCGGTTTCTGCAGCGACTGGGCGCCGATGAAGGCGGCGAAGTCGGTGTTCTTGCGGTGCACCAGCGGCATGAAACCGTTCTTCGCCAGTTCTGCCTCGCGGCGGTCGCTGATGGCGATCTCCGTCGGGCACTTCATATCGACGCCGCCGTCATCGGTCGGGAAGGTATGGCAGGGCAGGTTCTCCACCGCGCCGCCCGATTCCACGCCGCGTATCGACGTGCACCAGCCGTACAGCTTGAAGGAGCGGTTGATGTTGGCCGCCATGGCGTAGGCCGAATTGGCCCAGGTATAGCGGTCGTGGTTGGAGCCGTCGGTGTCTTCCTCGAAATCGAAGTCGTCCACCGGATTGGTGCGCGCCCCGTAGGGCAAGCGAGCGAGGAAGCGCGGCATGGCCAGGCCGATGTAGCGCGAGTCCTCGGATTCGCGCAGGCTGCGCCAGGCGGCGTACTCGGTGTTGGTGAAGATCTTGGTCAGGTCGCGCGGGTTGGCCAGCTCCTGCCAGGTATCCATCTGCATGACGTTCGGCGATGCGCCGGCGATGAAAGGGCAGTGGGCCGCGGCGGCGATGCGCCCCATTTCGCCCAGCAGCTCGACGTCGGGCGGGCTGTGGTCGAAGTAGTAATCGCCCACCAGGCAGCCGATGGGCTCGCCGCCGAACTGGCCGTACTCTTCCTCGTACACGCGCTTGAAGATGGGGCTTTGATCCCAGCCCACGCCCTTGTGGCGCTTGAGCGTCCGGCCCAGCTCCTGCTTGGAGATGCACATCACGCTGATCTTCAGCAGTTCGTCCGTCTCGGTGTTGGACACCAGGTAGTGCAGGCCGCGCCACGCCCCTTCCAGTTGCTGGAAGTCGGCGTGATGCATGACCAGATTGATCTGCTCGGACATCTTGCGGTCGATCTCGGCGATGATCGCCTGGATCGTGCGGTAGGCATCCGAAGACAGGCCGACGCCGCTGTTCTGCAGCGCCTGGTGCGCCAGGGTCCGCACGGCATGCTCGACCGCCTCGCGGGCCTGTTCGGTCTTGGGCTTGAACTCCTTTTTCAGCAGGCCGGACAGGTCGTCCGCCTCCAGCGCTTCATCGGCGCGTTGCGCCGCGCGTTGTGCCGTTGCGGTCATGGCGTTCTCCATCGTCATTGGTTCGCGTCGCCGTCGGCGCGGGTCTGTTGGTTGCCCTTGGCGGCGGAGTCGCCCGCGGGGTCCGCCGGCTTGGGCGCGGCGGCCAGGGCATTCAGCAGCGCCGGGTCCTCCAGCACCTTGCCGATCAGCTCTTCCGCGCCGGTCTTGCCGTCCATATAGGTCAGCAGATTGGCCAGCTGGGTGCGGGCATTGAGCAGTTCGTTCAGCGCGCCCACCTTGCGGGCGACCGTGGCGGGCGAAAAATCGTCGATGCTCTCGAAGGTGATATCCACGTTCAGATTGCCTTCGCCGGTCAGCGTGTTGGCAACCTGGAACGCGGCGCGCGGCCGGATGGACTTCATCCGCTCGTCGAAGTTATCGATGTCTATGCTCAGGAACTTGCGTTCGGCGATATCCGGCTGCGGCGTATCGGACCGCCCGGCCAGGTCGGCCAGCACGCCCATCACGAAAGGCAGCTGCACCTTGCGTTCGGCGCCGTAAATCTCGACGTCGTATTCGATCTGCACGCGGGGCGCGCGGTTGCGCGCGATGAATTTCTGGCCGCTGCCTTTCAGAGTGGTTGCCATGCGATTCTCCTGGTAGAGCTGGATTCGGTGGGTCAGGGCGCGGGTCTGCCATCGGCATCCCGGGGCAGGAGCAGTTCGAACTGCTCCAGGCCCTGGGGCGCCAGGTTGCGCATGATGTCGTGGAAGCTCAGCGGTATCAGCTGTTGCGCCCGCCGGATGACATAGGGTGCCGGATGCCCGGGCTCGTGGATTTCGAAATAGGCGCAGACCTTGGTCAGCATGGCCATCGCTTCGTCGCGCGTATGGATTTGGGCGTCCTGCCAGCGCACGGCGGCTTCGGCGATGCCGCCGGCCGCGCGTGGCTGCGCGCCCGCATCCGCATCGGCGGCGATTTCTTCGTTATCGGCTTCGGCGCGCTCACCGGCACGCGGGGCGCCGTCGTCCAGCTCCTGCGCGACGATATCCATGCCGCGCAGGATCGCCGCGTAGTCCGGCATCCATTCGCCGCCCAATCTGGCGGCCACCAGATCCTGTATGCGACGCAGCGCTCGCCGGGCCGCCACCAGGCCGGCCAGGCGCGGATCGCCGGCCAGCCAGGCCTGGCGCAACTGTTCCACCAGCCGGGAGCGGCCGCCGGGATAGGCGTCGCTCTGCGCGCGGCTGCCGTCGAGGATGGACTCCGCGTCGCGCAGGCTCAGCTTGCCGTGCACGCCATCGAGCAGGGCGGCGGAACGCGCGCTGCGTCCGCATCCTTGCACGTCTCCCAGCGACGCCAGTGCATTCACGCGAGGCAGCGGGTCGTTCTCGCCCACGCTGTCCAGGCGCGGATGCACCGCGTCCCAGTAGCGTTCGAGCGCGTCGGCGCACAGGGTCAGGCCGTCGGCATAGCCGGGCAGCCCGCGCGTCTCGGTCCAGGCCCGCGAGAGGTGGCTGACGACGCGGATATCCCGCGTGCGCTCGAGCAAGCCCAGCGCCTGCTTTTCGACCTCCCTCCAATCGGGCGCCTGCGCCGGGATGATGGTGGTCCCGAACTGCTGTTCGCTGCGCTCCGCGGCCGATTGCTGCAGCCGCAGGAAGTCCGCGTCGTACTCCAGATCCTCCCCGCAAGGCAGCCGAGGATCGAGCGTGCTCAGTATTTCGGCGAATTCCATGGTCATAGTTATAGGGCGTTGCCCTCGTTGGGGGCGTTGCCGGCACACGCGACCCGTTGTCCGTTCCGGATCTTTTCGGCCCGTGTTGCTCGTCACGGAATGCGCATTCTATGCAGTCGGATTGGTCTGTTTATTGCAACTCACAGACACTGTTTTTTCTTACGAATACTTAACACCCAAGAAAAGTTTCGAACATTTTCGCCGCTCGAAAATTGACGTCCTGTAATGAAACTTACGTAGATCGCGGGCTAGTCACTAGGTTCATACAAATGCTGGTAACAACTTGGAATTTTGGATTCCAACACTCGCTAACATGTAAAGGTGTCGATGTATTTCGAATTAGTAAAAAGGACAAAGGCATGTGAGCCGACTTCTACTGTTCTTGCAAGCTGTTTAGAATCGCCCGTCTCGCGCATCGGCAACGATGGTGCGGCGATTCACAGGCACATACTGCGTTCGCGCGGCTTTCCAGAACAACGACACAAGGACGGCCGCGCACGCCGGCTCTCGAGGAGAAGCGATGGACCGCATGGTGGATGGCGATCGGATCATCAAGGCGCATACGCCGCTGCCGGCCGATCAGTTGCGCTTTCGCGCCATGCATGGCGCGGAAACGATGTCGCAGCTGTTCGAGTTCGACGTCGACCTGGTGGCGGAGTCCTACACCCTGGACATGAAGGCGCTGCTGGGCAAGCCCATGTCGCTGGAAATCGAAACGCCCGGCGGCACGCCGCGCTTTCTGAGCGGCGAGATCACGCGCTGCGTGCTGGTCGGGCGCGATACCGACGGCGGCGGCTATTACCTGTATCGCGCGACGTTGCGGCCGTGGCTGTGGTACCTGACGCAAACCTCGGATAGCAAGATCTTCCAGAATAAAAACGTGCCCGATGTGATACGCGAGGTGCTCAAGGACTACAAATACCCCGTCGAATTCAAGCTGGTCGACAGCTATCGCACCTGGGAGTATTGCGTGCAGTACCAGGAGACCGACTTCGCTTTCGTCAGCCGGCTCATGGAGCACGAAGGCATCTACTACTGGTTCCGCCACGAAGAGGGCAAGCACACGCTGGTCCTGGCCGACGACGTGACGCAGCACGAGCCGGTGCCGGGCTACGAAGCCATTCCCTACTACGGGCCCGACCGCAATGCCGTGCCGCGCGAGGATTACATCTACGAATGGGAGCTGGTCGAACAGATCACGCCCGGCGCCTTCGCCACCACCGACTACCATCCCCTGACGCCCGCCGCCAGCCTGGAAGCCCGCCGCAACAATCCCGGCGGCCATGACAACGGCGACCTGGAAATGTACGAGTGGCAGGGTGGCTACACCAACCCGGAAGATGCGGAGCACTACACGCGCGTGCGCCTGGAGTCGTTGCAGTGCCAGCGCGAGGAAAGCCGCGGTTCGTGCAATGCCCGCGGGGTGTCGCCCGGCCACCTGTTCACGCTGCGCAATCATCCGCGCCAGGCCGAGAACCGCGAGTATCTGGTGGTCGGCGCTTACTACCGCATGCGCGAGGCTTCCTACACCACCGGCACGGGCGATCCCGCCACCCTGGATATCGACTTCGTCGTGCTGCCGTCCTCCGTCCAGTTCCGCGCGCCGCGCGTGACGCCGATCCCGCGCACCCACGGTCCGCAGACGGCAACCGTGGTTGGCAAGCAGGGAGAGGAAATCTGGACGGATAACCTCGGCCGCGTAAAAGTGCAGTTCCACTGGGATCGCTACGGGAAAAAAGACGAGAACAGCTCGTGCTGGGTGCGCGTTTCCAGTCCGTGGGCCGGCGGCGGGTTCGGCGGCATCCAGCTACCGCGCGTCAACGACGAAGTCGTGGTGGACTTTATCGGCGGCCAGCCGGACCGGCCGATCGTTATCGGCCGCGTCTACAACGCCAACAACATGCCGCCCTGGAATCTGCCCGACAACGCCACGCAGAGCGGCTTCCTGAGCCGATCCAAGAACGGCACACCGGCCACCGCCAATGCCTTCATGTTCGAGGACCGTGCCGGCGCGGAGCGCATCTGGCTGCATGCGGAGCGCAACCTGCATACCGAGGTCGAGTGCGACGAACTGCACCACACCGACGGCCACCGGAGCACGGTCATCGGCGGCAATGACGTCAAGCGTGTTTTGTGCAACCGCGATATCGACGTGACCGGTACGGACAAGCTGACCGTCGGCCAGTCCCGTACGGTGGACGTGACCGGCCACGAGGACTATACCGTCAAGGCGTCGCGCACGGTGCACGTGAAGAGCGGGTTGATGGAAGAGAAGTTCGACAACGGCTTGAAGACCACGGTCGCCGCCAGCGGCGAAACGCGGGAAATCACCGGCCCGTTCGACGAGACATTGAAAACCGGAGAAACGATCACCGTAACGGGCGGCGATGCCATGCACGACGTGCAGGCCGGCACGCTGACCGCGCAGGCCAAAGGCCAGGTCGTGCTTACTTCCACCAGCGAGGGCCTGGAGGCCACCGCGCCGCAGAAGATCCGCGTCGAGTCCACCGGCGGCGCCATGGATGTCAAATCCCAGGGTGCCATGCTGGTGCAATCCACGAGTTCTACCGTGGACGTGCACGGCAATGCCGATGTCACGCTCAAAACGCCGACCGCCATTGTCCTGGACGCGCCCAAGGTCAAGAACATGGCGCATGGGCAATGGTTCAGCACTACCCCGTACGGCCTCTCGCTGGCCGGCTTCAAGGCCGAGATCGGCGTCGGCCGCATCGCGCTGTATAGGACGACCGTCATGTTGAATGTTTCCTTCACCAATTACTCCGCCATCAGCAATATCGGCGCCCTGGCGTCATACCGCACGTCCGGTTCCAGTTATGCCTTCGACGCCGTGAAAGCGCAGCAGGTCGGATTGAAGCAGTCCATGGTCGGCTTGTGGAGCATTCTGTGATGGCGACGTGGGGCCTGCCTGGATGGGCCTGGGTGGTCATCCTGGTGCTGCTGTTGTCGGTCGTGCAGGTCGGCTTCATGCTGCGCGGCGAGCTGCGCCGCCGTTCGCAGGACGCGGCCGAGGTCGCGCGCCAGGACGAGGTGCGCGATCGCGGCCGCGCCGGCACGGCGGCGGTCATACGCACCGTCGATACGGGTACCCGCCTGGGCGCGGTCAAGTTTTTCGTTATCGATATCACGCTGCATGTGGAAGCCCAGGACGGCATGCCGCCCTTCGATACGACGCTGCGCGTGCCGGTTTCCCCGGTGCGTCTGAGCGATTTCGCCGAAGGCCGCCTCGTGCGGGTGCGGGTGGATCCGGCCACCCGCGAGGTTGCGATCGACCAGCGCACGGAGTAGCGCCGTGAAGACCGTGAAGCCGTTCCGCCTGAGTGTGCTTACGCGGCCCTATCGCTGGCAGCGCCGCGATACGCTGGGCATCGCCGTGCTGGCCCTCGCCGAACTCGGCGATACGCCGCGCCTGTTGCCCGAGCAGGAGCTGTGGACCCTGGCCGGCGAAGAGGCGGGCGGTGTGCTGGATACCGGCATGCCGAAACCGGTGCCGGAGGTTCTGGCCAGCGGCTATGCCTACACGCGCCATCAGCAGGACCCAGCCGCCTGCGCGGTGCGCCTGAAGGTCGAAGGCATCGTCGACAAGCCGCTGCTGGTTTTCGGCGATCGCTATTGGGTGGATGGCCGGCCGGACGCGGCGCGGCCTTTCGATGCGATGCGCCTGGACTGGGCCCGTGCCTACGGCGGCCCCGGCGTCGCCGGCAACCCGCTGGGTCGCGGCGCGGTGGACGAGACCGTCAACGGCGTGCGGGTGCGCCCGCTGCCCAACATCGAATCGCCGCACGAGCGCATGTCGAGTCCGTCGCAGCGTCCGGAGCCCGCCGGCTATGGCGCGCTGGGCATGGACTGGCCGCAGCGCGCACGCCATATGGGCAGCTGCTACGACCAGAACTGGCTGGAGAACGACTACCCGGGCTTCGCGCCCGACATGGATACGCGGTTCTTCCAGTCCGCGCCGGCGGACCAATGGGCCGCCGATCCCGATGCGGCCCTGGCCGGTGCGGCCTACGAGATCTGGAATATGCATCCGGACCGCCAGGTCGTGCGCGGCCGCCTGCCCGATTGGCGCGCGCGCTGTTTCGCCAGCGTGCGGGAGGACGGCACGCTGCTGCAGGAAGTGCCGCTGGCCTTGTCGACGGCATGGTTCTTCCCGCACCGCGATCGGGTTGTCCTCATATGGCATGGCGGCATGCCCGTGCGCGAGGACGACGCCGCCGACGTCCGTTTCATCCTGCCGGCGCTGGAGGCAGCCGGCGCGCCGCGGGAGCTCGCACACTACGAATCGGTGATGGCGCGCCGGCTGGATCCCCGGCGCGGCGCCTTGTATGCATTGCTGGACGAGGATCTGGTGCCGCGCGATCTATGCGCGCCCTGGCTGGACAGCAGCGGTGGCGAAGCGCCCCAGCGGCCCTCGCGGCGCAACCTGCGGGCCGGCGCCGAGCGCCGCCATGCCGGTGCGCGGGCGGAGCTGCTGGCGCAAGGCCTGGATCCGGAACGCTATCTGCCGCCGCTGGAAGCGGAGGAAAGCGCTCCCGCGCTGTCCGACCTGCCCGAGCGCATCCTGCGCATGGAACGTGAGCTGGAAGCTTCGCGGCGCGGCGAAGGCGCCCTGGCCCAGGTGCGCGCGGACGGCGAACTGGACGGACTCGCGGCGGTGGCGGGCGTCGACATGGCCGGCTTGAGCGGCCTGGACCCCGATACCCCGGCGCCTGCCTTCGACCCGGCGGCGCTGCGGCGGCATTTGCGCGCGGCGCGCGCGCAGCCCTGGATGCGCGGCCCGGGCATCGGAAGCGCGCCGGACGCCGGCGGACAGGGAAGGAACGGCGATGCCGCGCGTGCCGACGGTGCCGGCCTGGATGCGATGGCGCGCAGCGGCTACCTGAATGCCGCCCAGCATTTCGCCGCACCGCCTCCCATGCCCCCGCATCGCGCCCGCCGTACCCGCGGCCGCCTGCAGGAGCGCGCGGCCGCCGGCCGGGACGCGCGCGGATGGCCGCTGGCCGGGGCGGATCTCTCCGGCATGGACCTGAGCGGCATGGACTTCCGTGGCGCGGACCTGGCGGGCGCCGACCTGACGGACGCACGCCTGGATGGCTGCGATTTCACCGGCGCGGTGCTGGTATCGGCGCGATTCATCCGCACCTCCGCCCGGCAGGCCTGCTTCGATCGCGCGAACCTGGGCAAAGTGCGTGGCCGGGACGCCGACTTCCAGGGCGCGCGCCTGGGCGATACCCGGCTGGACGAAGCCGTGCTGGATGCATGTGCGCTGCGCGAGGCCCGCATCGAGGGCGGACGCTGGTTCAAGGCGCTGCTGCGCGCCTGCGACTTCGCCGGTACGCGATGGTCCCAGTGGACCGGGATGAACCTTATCCTCGAACAGTGCGCGTTCGTCGGCGCGACGTTCGAGTTGTGTGCCTACATGGAGAGCGCCTTGCAGGACTGCGATTTCAGCTCGGTACGCCTGACACGGGTGGGCTATACGAAGTGCCTGTTTTCCGGCCTGACGACATTCGCGCGCGCCGACGTGCAGGCCAGTGCCTTCGCCGGCGGCGCGGACTTGCGCTCCGCCCGCTTCATGGGCGCCACGCTGCGCAACAGCAGCCTGCGCGGAGCGTCCCTGGATGGGGCGAGCTTCGCCGGCGCAACGCTGGAAGCCTGCGACCTGTCGGAGTGCGGATTGCGCAACGCCGACCTATCGCGCATTCGCGCGCCGCGCAGCCTGTTCGTGCGCGCGGATTTCGAGGCGGCGTCGCTGCGCGGGGCGAACCTGATCGAAGCCAGCCTGTCGAAGGCAACGCTGCGCGATGCCGACCTGGAGCAGGCCAATCTGTTCCGCGCCGATGTGTCACAGGCGCTGATGGATGCCTCCACCCGCACGCAGGGCGCCTATACGGCGGGCGTCAAGCGCTTCCCGTTGCGCGTGACGGAGCGCGCGGCATGAATCCCGATACCTTGCTGGATAAGGTGCGCCATGGCGAAGTGGTAGAGAGCACGGACCTGCGCGGCGCGGATCTGCGCGGCCTGGATCTGGCCGGCGGCTTTTTCGACGAGGTGGATTTCAGCGGCGCGCGGATGGCCGGCTGCCGGCTGGACGATAGCCAGTTCACGCATTGCCGGTTCGATGGCACCGATCTGTCGGATGCAAGGCTGGAAGAGGCGCGCATCGTGCTGAGTTCGATGCGCGAGGCCGACCTGAGCCGGGCGATGGCGCGGCAGTCGATGATCAGCGAGTCCGACCTGACCGGTGCGCGCTTTGCTGGCGCGATGCTGGACCGTTCGAGTTTCCACGCGGTGCGCCTGTGCGACGCGGACCTGCGCATTCCCCGGCTGGATCGGGCGATGTTCGCGAAGACGGAGCTGGAGGGCGCGGATTTGACGGGGACGGTGCTATCGTTTGTGACGTTCTATCAGTTGGACCTGCGCCGCACGATGCTGGCCGGTACGAGCGGCGAGAGTGCGATGTTCATCGAATGCGACCTGAGCGGGCATCGCTTCGCCGATCGGCATTTCACGCTGTGCCAGTTCACCGATAGCAAGCTGGACGGGGCGGACTTCAGCGGTGCGCAGTTGCGACAGTCGAATTTCAAGGGGGCGTCGCTGCGCGAGGCACGCTTCGTCGGCGCGGCGGGGCCGCAGTGCCTGTTCCCCCAGGCGGAGTTGACGCGGGCGGTGTTGCGCGGCGCGCATTTCGACGGCGCGATCTGGGCCGACGCGAATCTGGACGATGCGGATCTGCAGGGCGCCAGCCTGAATCTGTGCGTGTTCCACCGGGCCCGGGGCGCGCGCGCGGACTTGCGGCATGCCAGCCTGGTGGACGCCGATTTTTCCACCGCGGACCTGACGGATGCGGATCTGCGCGAGGCGCGCTTTCTGCGGACGCGGTTTCATCGCGCGATCCAGGACGGTACGCGAGTGTCGCAACGCACGGGCATCATCGAGAACGATGCCGCTTTGCTGGAAGCCGAGCTGTGGTCGGCGGGCAAAACTTGAACCGAGGAGGGCGAACATGCTGGCCGTATGCCAATTGCCGGGGGTGGCGCTGGGGTTTCCCGATGTGTGCAAGACGCCTATTCCGCCGATTCCTCATGTGGATGTGGCAACCTCCAGCATGGGAGTGCCGATTGCGTGGAATGTGCTGCTGTTGGCGGCACCGGTACACAACATGGCGACACCGGTGCCGATCACCTTGGGGGATACGGCGGGCGTGGGCGGCGGGCTGATATCGCAGACTTTCATGGGCAGTTCGCGATATATGACGGGGGCGTTCACGGTTCTGGTGATGGGTACGCCGATTGTTAGGATGACGAGCCTGACGGTGCAGAACACCATCAATACCGTGGGGATGCAGGTGTTTTCTCCGCAGCCCAAGGTGGTTGTTTTGGCGCCTTGACGCTGGATCGGCTGAATCGCGTCCGTCGATAACGCAGTTGGGTGCCGGTTTCCATGACGTGCGTAGATCGGGTGCTGTCCGCGGGTGTGTTGCTGATTCCGGTCCGTTGATCGTTACTGTTGGCGGGTATTTTGCTGATGCCGTCCGCCGGGGGTGGTGCCTGTCGGGGCCAGCCCGGAGGAGCCGGTCCGGCGCCTCCGCGCCGCACTCCCGCGTTGTCATCCTCGTACGGCGGCCGAAGTGGCGGTGGTTTTCTTGCGGGTTTTTTGCCCGGCCGTCCTCCCTCCGCATTCCCTCGCGCGGCCGCAACGGGCTGGCCCTGACAGGCACCATCC
>NZ_JBMQQZ010000109.1:0-12957 GCF_057362025.1 Bordetella sp.
CCGCTCGATTTCCGCACCGGCATCGTGACCGCGCCGCCGGACCCGGCACTGGTGCGCGGGTCGGCCGAGGCCGCGCGCGCGGATGGCTCGGTGGACGTGGCGGTCTGAACCGCCCTGCCTGCCCGAGCTTGGGGATATCCCCATCAGGGCCACTACGTACAGCCCGCAAAGCCGCGCCATTGCTG
This sequence comes from Bordetella sp., assembly GCF_057362025.1. Lineage (NCBI taxonomy): Bacteria > Pseudomonadati > Pseudomonadota > Betaproteobacteria > Burkholderiales > Alcaligenaceae > Bordetella > Bordetella sp. The sequence goes on from NZ_JBMQQZ010000109.1 coordinate 186, forward strand.
GCTTTGCGGGCTGTTCTAATTTCGGCAACAGCCGCGCGCGAATATTGAAATTGCTGCGTGCCAGCGCCCAACCCTAAAATTTTTGCACCGCGCAAATCCGCGTTTTGCCATGGAAGATAGGCCTGTTTCGGCGGGCGCCGCGATGCTTCCGTGACGCTTCCCGACGAGGTCCGATGTTCTCGTACGTCCTGCGCCGCCTGCTCGCCACGCTCCCCGTCATGCTGTTCGTCGCGCTGTTCGTTTTCGCGCTGCTCGACCTGGCGCCGGGCGACCCCGCCGCGCTGCTGGCGGGCGAGGACGCCACGGCGCAGGACATTGCCCGCATCCGCGCCACCCTGGGCCTGGACCAGCCCTTTCTGCTGCGCTTCGGCCACTGGATCTGGGCGGTACTGCATGGCGATTTCGGTACCTCGCTGTTCACCAGCCAACCCGTCTCGTACATGATCGGCCAGCGCCTGGCGCCCACCTTCAGCCTGATGGTCATGACGCTGGTGCTATCGGTGCTGGTGGCCGTGCCGCTGGGCGCGCTGGCGGCATGGCGGCACAACCGCTGGCAGGACCGCGGCATCATGGTCAGCGCCGTGATGGGATTTTCGATTCCTTCCTTCGTGGTCGGCTACCTCCTGGCCTGGGTGCTGGGCCTGCAGCTGCGCTGGTTTCCCGTGCAGGGCTACGTGCCGTTGTCGCGCGGCCTGTGGGCCTCGCTGTACACCCTGGTGCTGCCGGCGCTGGCGCTGGGCAGCGTGTATATCGCGCTGATCACGCGCATCACCCGCGCCACGCTGCTGGAAACGCTCTCGCAGGATTACGTGCGTACGGCGCGCGCGAAGGGCGTGCACGATCGCACCCTGTTGTTCCGCCACGCGCTGAAGAATGCCGCCGTTCCCATCCTGACCGTGATCGGCAGCGGCGTCGCCCTGTTGATCAGCGGCACGGTGATCACCGAAACCGTTTTCTCCATACCGGGGCTGGGACGCCTGACGGTGGACGCCATCCTGCGGCGCGACTACCCGGTCATCCAGGGCGTCATTTTGCTGTTCAGCTTCATGTACGTGCTGATCAACCTGGCGGTGGATTTGCTCTATCGCGTCTTCGATCCAAGGATCAAATACTGATGCGCGCTTTCCTCAAGATCCTGCGCGAACATCCCACCATCGCCGTGGGCGGTGTGCTCCTGCTGCTGCTGGCGCTGATGGCCGTATTCGCCCCCTGGCTGCATACCGTCGACCCCACCGCGCTATCGCCCGTCAACCGCACGCGTCCGCCGGGCGAACGCTTCTGGTTCGGGACGGACCTGCTGGGACGCGACGTCTATTCGAGGGTGATCTACGGCGCCCGGGTGTCGCTGATCGTCGGCTTCACGGTGGCCATCCTGTCCACCGTGGCGGGCGTGGCGATCGGGCTTGCCGCGGGCTTCGTGCGCTGGGTGGATGCGGTGGCCATGCGCATCATGGACGGCTTCATGTCCATCCCCACCATCCTGCTGGCCATCGCCCTGATTTCGCTGAGCAAGGCCTCGCTGCACAACGTGATTTTCGCCATCACGCTGGCGGAAATCCCCCGCGTCGTGCGCCTGGTGCGCGGCGTGGTGCTATCGCTGCGCGAGCAGCCCTATGTGGAGTCCGCCGTGGCGGCCGGCGCCAGCCGCCTGCGCGTGGTGCTGCGCCACATCCTGCCCAATACCATCGCACCGCTGACGGTACAGGCCACTTATATCTGCGGCGTGGCGATTCTGGCCGAAGCCGGCCTGTCCTTCATCGGCGCGGGCGTGCCGCCGGCCACGCCATCGTGGGGCAACATCATGGCCGAAGGGCGGGCGCTGTGGCAGATCAAGCCTTACCTGATCGCCTTCCCGGCGATCTTTCTGTCGGTCACGATACTGGCGGTCAATATGCTGGGTGACGGCCTGCGCGACGCCATCGACCCGCGCATGGCGAAAAGGATCTGACCATGGCCACGCAACCGGATTCCAGCCCCCAGGCTATCGATGTCGCCATGCCGCAAACCGGCCGGCGCGCGACCGACACCGGCAATCCGCCGTCCGGCCGCCGTGTCCTGGATGTCGCCAACCTGACGGTGAGCTTCGGGGCGGGGCCGGAGCCGACGATCGCGGTACGCGATATCGGCCTGCATGTGGACCGGGGCGAAACGCTGGCGATCGTGGGCGAGTCCGGTTCGGGAAAATCCGTGACCTCGCTGGCCATCATGCGGCTGGTCGAGTTCGGCGGGGGGCGTATCGCGCAGGGCACGATGACCTTCCACCGGCGCGACGGCAAGTTCGTGGACCTGGCCAAGGCCGGCCATGAGCAAATGCGCGCCATGCGCGGCGCGGACCTGGGCATGGTGTTCCAGGAGCCCATGACTTCCTTGAACCCGGTCATGTCCATCGGCGCGCAAATCGTCGAAGCGATCCGCCTGCACCAGCCCGGCGATGCGCGTACTGCGCAAGCCGAGGCGCGCCGCATCCTGGATCGCGTCCGCATTCCGGATGCCACTGCCGTCATGCGGCGTTATCCGCACGAGCTGTCCGGCGGCATGCGCCAGCGTGTCATGATCGCCATGGCCTTATCCTGCAAACCGGCGCTGCTCATCGCCGACGAGCCGACCACCGCGCTGGACGTGACGATCCAGGCGCAGATCCTGCAATTGATACGCGAGCTGCAGCGCGATATGGACATGGGCGTGATCTTTATCACGCACGACATGGGGGTAGTGGCCGAAGTGGCCGACCGGGTGATGGTGATGCGGCGCGGGCAGGCCATCGAAACCGATAGCGCCGTGGAGCTGTTCGCGCATCCGCGCGAGACCTATACCCGCGCGCTGATGGCGGCGGCGCCGAAGCTGGGCGCCATGCGCGGCACCGCGCAACCGGCGCGCTTCGAATTGGTGGAGCCCGAGCCAGCGCGCGGCGAGGCGGCCCCACCGCCTGGCGCGCCCGGCGGCGCGGCCTCTTCATCCGTCGCGCCCGGCGACACGGCCTCTCCATCCCTCGCGCCCGGCGGCGCGGCCCCCTTGGCCGCCGCGCCCGGCGACGTGCCCACGCGGCATCCCATCCTGCGGGTGCGCGATCTTGTGACGCGTTTCGACGTGCGCGGCGGTATCCTGGCCCGCGTGAAGCGCCGCGTGCACGCGGTGGAGAACGTCAGCTTCGATCTGCATGCCGGAGAGACCCTGTCGCTGGTGGGCGAGTCCGGCTGCGGCAAGACCACCACCGGCCGCTCGATCCTGCAACTGGCTCGGGTCACGTCCGGGACCGTCGAGTTCGACGGGCGAACGGTGCGCGCCGACGATCCCTTGTCCCTGCGGGCCTTGCGCCGCGGCATGCAGTTTGTCTTCCAGGACCCCTTCGCGTCGTTGAATCCACGCATGCGCGTGGGCGAATCCATCAAGGAGCCCATGCTTATCCACGGCGTGGCCAGCGGTGCCGACGCCGACCGCCGCGTGGCCGCGCTGATGGAGCGCGTGGGACTGGATCCCGCCATGGCGACGCGCTGGCCGCACCAGTTTTCCGGCGGGCAGCGCCAGCGCATCTGCATCGCACGCGCGCTATCGGTCAATCCTCGCGTGCTGATCGCCGACGAGTCGGTGTCCGCGCTGGACGTGTCCATTCAGGCGCAGATCGTCAACCTGCTGATCGACCTGCAGCGCGAATTGGGCGTGGCCTACCTGTTCATCTCGCACGACATGGCCGTGGTCGAGCGCGTCAGCCATCGGGTCGCGGTGATGTACCTGGGGCAGATCGTGGAGATCGGCCCGCGCCAGGCCGTGTTCGAGGATCCACGCCATCCCTATACGCGCAAACTGATGCAAGCCGTGCCGGTGCCCGATCCCACGCGCCGGCGCGTGGTCCGCGTCGACGACGCGGAGCTTCCCAGCCCGGTGCGTCCCCTGGACTACCGGCCCGACGTGCCGCCGCTGGAGCAGGTCGGGCCCGGACACTTCGTCGCCCGGCACCTGGTGGGCGGCTTGTATTGATGCTTTACCTTCCTCGTTCGAACCGGAGCTGAACATGGACCGCAGGCAATTCCTGATCACCACATCCGCCAGCGCGGCGACACTGGCCATGCCGGCCTATCTGCGGGCCGCTCCGCGCGTCGAGTTCCGCTGGATACCGCAAACCGACCTGACGCTGCTCGACCCGACCTTCACCACCGCGACGATCACGCAAAACCACGCGCAGATGGTGTTCGACACGCTGTACGGCCTGGACAACGACTACCAGCCGCATCCCCAGATGGCGTCGGGCCACGAGATGGATGCCGACGGCCTGCGATGGGTGATCACGCTGCGCGACGCGCTGGTTTTTCACGACGGATCGCCGGTGCGGGCGCAGGATGCGGTCGCCAGCCTGCATCGCTGGGCGCTGCGCGACCTGATGGGCAAATCGCTGATGGCTGCGACCGCGGAACTGACCGCATTGAACGACAAGCAGCTGCAGTTCAAGCTGAAGAAACCCTTTCCCCTGCTGCTGCACGCGCTGGGCCGGCAGACCGGCAGCATGGCGGCCATCATGCCGGAGCGCCTGGCCAAGGGGCCGGACGACAAGCCGGTCACCGAGATGATCGGCAGCGGCCCGTTCCGCTTCATGCGGGACCAATGGGTCTCCGGTTCGCGCGTCGTGTACGAGAAATTCCCTGGCTATGTGCCGCGCAAGGACAGCTTCCCGCCCCAGTTCAGCGCCGGTCCGAAGATCGCCCACATGGACGAAGTCCGCTGGAACGTCGTGCCCGACCGGGCCACCGCCATTGCCGCCCTGCAGGCGCACGAAGTGGACGGCGTCGAGGCCGTGGACAACGACTTCATCGGCGTCCTGAAGGCCGACCCGTCCATCATGCTGCTCAAGCGCAGCCTGCCCACCGTCGCCATCCTGCGCTTCAATCATCTGCAGCCGCCGTTCAACAACGTGCTGATGCGCCGCGCCGTGCTGGCGTCGATCAATCAGACCGACTACATGACCGCCATCAACGGCACGGAATTCAAGGAGTACTGGAGCGACCGCATGGGCGTGTTCGTGGAAGGCACGCCCATGGCGACGGAGGCCGGGATGGACAAGCTGACCGGCAAGCGCGACCTGGACAAAGTGCGCGCGGATATCAAGGCCGCGGGCTACAAGGGCGAGTCCATCGTCATGATCGACCCCGCCGATTTCCCCGCGTACCATGCCGCGGCGCTCGTCACCGCGGACTTGTTCAAGCGCATCGGCCTGAACGTCGACGTGCAGACCATGGACTGGGGTACGGCGGTACAACGCCGCAACAACCAGGATGCGCCTTCCAAGGGCGGCTGGAACGTTGCCTTTACCGGTCTGACCGGTCCCAACAACCTGGACCCGGCGGGCCATCTGGCCCTGCGCGGCAACGGCAAAGCGGCCTGGTGGGGTTGGCCGGACAGCCCCAGGCTGGAGCAGTTGCGCCAGGATTGGTTCAATGCGCCGGACCTGGCGACGCAGAAGAAAATCTGCGAACAGATCCAGTTGCAGGTGATAGAGGATGTGCCGTATATCCCGCTGGGCGCCAGCTACCAGGTCAGCGCCTATGGCGCGGAATGGAAGGACTTCCAGCCGCAGCTGCCGCTGTTCTATACCGCCCGCAAGGCCTGAGCCAGGGAGACGGCCATGAATGCATCCGGCCCGCGCGTCGCCGTGCTCGGGTTTCACCTGGAGTCCAACGCATTCGCGCCCGTATCCGTCGAAGCGGATTTTCGCGCGCAGTGCTGGGAAGAGGGCGAGCGCATCAGCGCGCTCGCGCGCCAGGTCAGTCACCTGCCCAGCGAGCTGCCCGGCTTCTACGAGCGCATGGACGCGCTGGGACCATGGCAGCCGCTGCCCCTGATCGTCATCGGCGCGCCGCCGGGCGGTCCGGCCAGCGCGTCGGTATGGGCCACGTTCATGCGCGAAACGCAGGAACGGCTGCGGGCCGTCCTGCCGGTGGATGCCGTGTACATCGCCAACCACGGCGCCTCGTCGGCGGAAAGCCAGGACGATACCGAAGCCGCGCTGGCCGTCATGCTGCGCGACATGGTCGGGGCCGACGTGCCTATCGTTGCCACGCATGACCTGCACGCCAATGTATCCGAGGCGACCGTGGATGCGCTGGACGCGCTGATCGCCTATCGCACCAATCCGCACGTGGACCAGCGCGAGCGCGCCGCCGAGGCCGCCGACCTGCTGCACGAGATGCTGGCCGGCATGAAAACCGCCACCGCGTATATCCGCCTGCCGTTGACGCCGCCGTCCGTTACGCTGGGCACGCGCGAAGGACCCTACGCCGATCTGATCGCGCAGGCGCAGGCCTGTATGTCGCCGGCCGGGCAGGGACCCATCGCCAATGTCTCCGTCGTGGGCGGCTTCGTCTTCGCCGATATCCCCAAGTGCGGGTTGACCATTACCGTGACGGCGCGCGGCGACCTGGCGGCGGCGCGGCGCACCGCGCTGGCGCTGGCGCGCGCGGCCTGGAAGGACCGCCACCGCTACGTACCCGACATGATCGATGTCGAACGCGCCGTGGCCATCGCGCAAGCCTCCACCGTGCCGCTGCTGTTCGCCGACGTCGCCGACAATCCGGGCGGCGGCGGGCGGGGCAACACCTCCTGGCTGCTGTCGGCATTTCATCGCGCGCGCGTGCCCGGCACCGTGCTGGGTGTGTTCGTCGACCCGGAACTGGCGGCGCAGGCCCACGCCGCGGGCGAAGGCGGGGACTTCGATGCGGTCTTCAATCGCCAGGAATCGGAGTTCTCGCTGCGCTTGGAGGCGCGCGCCAGGGTGCTGCGCCTGACCGACGGCGACGGCGTGGGGCGGCGCGGCGTCATGCGTGGCCGCACGTTCTCGCTGGGGCCCAGCGCGCTGCTGCAACTGGAGGACTCCGGCCTGCGCGTCATCGTCGGCAGCTTGCGCCGCCAGCTGGCGGAGCCCCGCATCGTGGAAATGCACGGCATCGACATCGGGACGGTCGGGAACCTCATCGTCAAGAGCCGCGGGCACTACCGCGCCGGTTTCGACGAATTCTTCAGCCCCGATCGCATCCATGACGTGGACAGCCCCGGACTGACGACACCGAACCTCAAGCGCGTGGATTTCCGTCGCCTGCCCAGGCCGGTCTGGCCCCTGGACGCGGATGTCGCCTGGCGCGAACCGGACTGGGCGGCGCAAGCCGGATAGAAATCCGGCGTGGATTTTGGGGGCCGGGGCCCCACGCGGCGAGCCAGCCCCGGTCTTACGCCGCCAGCGTCACGTCGCGCACGATGGCCTGCACGATGCGCATGACGCTGGCAGGCAGCTCCCGCCCCAGCATGGTCTGGATATGGAAATGCCGCTGGTGCAGGTCGGTATTGGTCAAAGGCACGGCAACCAGTTCGCCGCGCTGGATTCCGGCCAGCACCGTCAGCCGGCTGCCGAAGATGATGGGCCCGTAGGTGCGGCTGAGAGTCTGCAGCGCGCCCATGTTGTTGCTGGCCATCACGACATTCAGTTCGATGCCTTCGTGCATGCAGCACAGGTCGACGATAAAGCGGATGGTACTGCCGTGCCCCATCAGGGCGACGGGGTAGCCGGAGACTTCCTGCATGGACACCACGCTGCGCCGCGCCAGCGGATGGTACGGCGGCATTACGGCGCACACGGGCAGGATGCCGACGTGCTGGATCTGCACGCCTTCGGGCGCCGACAGGCTGTAGCTCACGCCGATATCGTCCTTGCCTTCGCGCACGCGGCGGTTGATTTCCTCGGATTGCAGGATGTCCAGCTGGAAATGCACGCTGGGTTCCGTCTCGCGGAATCGGCCGATCAGGCGCGGCAGCAGCTCGCGGCCGAAGGCCTGGTTGGCGGATATCCTGACCATGCGCTGGCCGACCCGGCTCAGGTCCCGCACGTCGGAGCGTGCCCGCTCCGCGTCCAGGTGGGCGCGCCGCGCGTAGGCGGCCATCAGTTGCCCCGATTCGGTCAGCACCATGCCGCGCGCGTGGCGGTCGAACAGCACCGTGCCGTACTCGTCCTCCAGCTTGCGGATCATGCGGCTGACCGCGGAAGGCGCCACGTGCAGGGCCTGCGCGGCTACGGTCAGCGACCCGTTATTGACGACTTCCAGGAAGTACTTGAGCGCGGTATTGAGCATGGGGCGATTCGGATTGCGGCGCGGTGGCGGCAGCCACTATGGCGCAAAAGGGCGGCCGCCGCCATCCGGCCCATCCCCAGGGCCGGCCGCGCTATTTCGCCAGCAGGTCCAGGCTGGCGAACAGGTCGGCCAGGGTGGGCACGGAGCGCGCCGGCCATATCGCGCTGAGATCGAAGCTGGGCAGATGCCGGCCATCCGCCACCCGGCAAAAGCGCACGCCGCGGAAATCCAGCGAGCGGATCCAGCTGGGCAGCAGGCCCACCCCGCAACCTCCCGCCACGCAGGCCAATACGGTCAGCGTGCGGTTGGCTTCCTGCGCCACGCGCGGCGCATGGCCGGCCTTGCGCATCGCGTCGAGTATGGACTCGTACAGCACCGGCAATTGGCTGCGCGGATACAGTACGAGCCCGGCCTCGGCGATCTGGGCCAGGCTGACCGTGCCATCGGGCGCCACCTCGAATTCGTCGGGTACCGCCGCCACCAGGCTATCGCGCAGCAACAGGCGTTCGCGCATGTGTCCGCCCACGGCCACCGGCGTGTGCATCAGGCCGATATCGATCTGCCCGTTCTGCAGGGCTTCGGCCTGTTCGGCGTTGCTCATCTCGCGCAAGATCACCCGCACGCCGGGCGCGCGCTCGCGCATCTGGCGCAGGGCCCGCGGCAGCGTATCGAACAGCGCGGAGGACACCAGTCCGACGGTGAGCTGACCGGCGCTGCCGCGGCCGATGTCCCGCGCGCGGGCCGCGGCGGCGTCGATGCGCGCCACGCTGGCGCGTATGTCTTCCAGGATGGCGCGGGCGGCCGGCGTCGGCTGCGCCCCGCGCCGCGAGCGCTCGAACAGGCGCACCCCCAGTTCTTTCTCCATGCGCACCAGGGCCTGGCTGAGCGCCGGTTGCGCCAGGCCCAGCCAGGCCGCCGCGCGGCTGACGCTGCCATGATCGATCACGGCCAGGAAGTAACGCAGGTGACGGGTTTCCATATTGAAACGATATATATAAGTGACACTTTCTACATAGAAAACTATACATGGCTTGCCTAGAATCCCGCCAATCCCGGACCGGTCCCGAGCCTGTCCCACGGCGCCGGCCGCATCCGTACCGGTCCCGGGCGCGTGGGTATACCGGGACGACTCTGGAGCCTGTCATGTCTGCTTTCGCCGAATCGGTCTTTCGTCCGCACGCCGCGCAGGCCGGCGTGCGGCTGGCGGCCGTCGATACGCACGCCCATGTGTTCGAGCGGGGGCTGGCGCTGATCGAAGGACGCCGCTATACGCCGGCCCATGACGCGCCGCTGGGGGATTACCTGGCACGGCTGGACGGGCATGGCATGACGCATGGGGTACTGGTGCAGCCGAGCTTCCTCGGCACCGACAACAGCTACCTGCTGAGCGCCTTGCGGGCCTTTCCGCGGCGACTGCGCGGGGTCGTCGTGATCACTCCTGGCGCGACGGACGACAGCCTGCGCGAGATGGCCGCGGGCGGCGTCGTGGGGATGCGGCTGAACCTCGTCGGGCAGCCCACCCCCGCGCTGGACACCGCGCCCTGGCGCGGGCTGCTCGAGCGTGTCGCCGCATTGGGCTGGCACGTGGAGGTACATCTGCCGGCCGCGCGCCTGCCGGAGGTCGTTCCGCCCTTGCTGGCGGCCGGCTGTGCCGTCGTGGTCGACCATTTCGGCCGCCCGGATCCGGCATCGGGCGTCGCCGATCCAGGATTCCGATACCTGCTGCGCCAGGCCGGCAGCGGCCGCGTATGGGTGAAGCTGTCCGGCGCGTACCGTAACTGGCCGCACGCGGACGTGGCGGCGGCGGGGCGCGAGGCCGCACGGCTGCTGCTGGATGCGTACACCGGCGAGCGTCTGGTGTGGGGCAGCGACTGGCCGCACACGGAGCACCCCGACGTTTCCTATGCCGCCACGCGCGAATGGCTGGACCGCTGGATCGACGATCCGGCGATCCGGCAGGCCGTGCTGACGGACACGCCTTCGCGCTTGTTCCGCATCGATCGCTGAGGTACCGAATCACCCGAGTTGTGCCGTTGTTGTTCCGCGCCGACGTGTGGATCCCATGCACGTCGCCATATAGATATCAGGAGACAAACATGCCCTTCGATTTTCCGTTCCGCCTCACCCGCCGGTGGCTGGCCGGGCTGGCCATCGCGGCCGCCACGACCGCCGCTTCGGCCGCCTATCCCGACAGGCCGATTACGCTGGTGGTCACCTATCCGCCCGGTGGCACGGTCGATCTGGTGGCCCGCCTGATCGGCCCGCGCCTGTCGGCGGTGCTCGGGCAGTCGGTCATCATCGAGAACAAGGGCGGCGCGGGCGGCATGATAGGCGGCGCCTACGTCGCCAAGGCCGCGCCTGATGGCTACACGCTGATGATGGATGCCTCCAATCACGGCCAGAACCCGGCGCTGCACAGCAAAATGAACTTCGATACGCTGCGCGACTTCGCACCCGTCTCGCTGCTGCTGCGCGTGCCCAACATCCTGGTCGTGACGCCCAAGTACCCGGTCAAGACGGTTGCCGACCTGATCAAGCTGGGCCAGGCCACGGACGGCACGCATGTGTACTTCGCGTCCTCCGGCCCGGGTTCGGCCCAGCATCTGGCCGGCGAGCTGTTCAACTTCCTGGCTCACACGCACATGCAGCATGTGCCTTACAAGGGCGGCGGTCCCGCCATGGTCGATGTCATGTCCGGCCAGGTGCCCGTGATGTTCGCCAGCATGGGATCCTCGTGGCCGCATGTGCGCGCCGGCAAGCTGCGCGCCATCGCGTCCGGCGGCACCACCCGTTCGCCATCGGCCCCGGACCTGCCCACCATCGCGGAATCCGGCGTGCCCGGCTATTCCTCTTATGAGTGGAACGGCGTCTTCGCGCCCGCCGGCACCCCGCCGGCCATCGTGAACAAGCTGTCGCAGGCGCTGGCCCAGGTATTGAAGGAGCCGGATGTCGCCAAGCAGCTGACCGACATGGGCGCGGAAATCGTCGCCTCGACCCCGGCCGAGCTGGACACCTTCCGCCGCGCGGAAATCGAAAAGTGGAAGAAAGTCGTCGAAGAGGCGCATCTGCAACTCGATTGACGGCGTTCGGTTGCGCGGCTTCCCCGATTGGCAGCGGGGTGTCGCGCGGGCAGCTACGCGACTTCGCCAAGTTCAGCGGCAGGTCGGTGATCGGCTGTTTAATCCCAAACTCGGCTGCGGCGATAGCGGAAAAATACATCGGGATCGATTCTTCGATCATGTGCCGGTAGTACTTCGCCGCGGTCGGATGGTTCGGGCGGGTCTTACTTACCAGGGAAATCAGTTAGCTGGTATCCAACAGCACAGCTACCGTCATGCGTCATCACCTCGTAGCGATTCCAGCCACTGGATCGCGTCGGGAACGTCTGACCAGGCTGCTGTTCCGCGCTGAACCATCTTTCTGAATTCGGTCTCATCGTAGACCGGATGGTGCGTTTCGAAAGCAAGCAGGTGCAAGTCGCGCAATTCACCGGTCCGAAGATTTTCCTCCGCGGTAACGTGAAGCAATGCTTGCCGATATAAGCGATTTTCGCTTTCCTGGGCCAGCAGTTGCTGCGGAGCCGACACTTTCATTACTTTGCCGTTCTCGAGCTCCAGGTGGACATTTGCCTTGGTTTTCCCTCCCCAGTCCACCACCCTGCCATGCAGGTATTTTTCGACCGTCACCCAGACGTCTTCGATCTGCTCGTAATCGGTCGTGCTGTCGATCGTCGCGATGGCATGCTTCGACCCGTCTTCAAGACGGTACGACCGGTCGGGATGACCCCTTGCCTGGGCCTGCCAGCGCTTGACGACTTCGGCCCTTTTCAAATCGATCTCGCCTAATGAAGCGGGGACTGCCAAATGGCTAACGTCCGACCAAAGTCCATGGGCCATCGCCAATCCCGTGGCTACCAGGACCAAAGACCCTTCGTCGATGGAAATCAGCACATCGGCGGACTTGAGCTCGCGCCCGGAACCCTGCAGGAATTCGCTGACATCTTTGTGAAACTCACCCAGCAGGTTCAATGGGACGTGCCTGGGGCCCACATCAACGCCGTTGATGCGGTCGGTTAGCGAGAAGCGAAGTTCGTCAGCGGGCACCATGCCGGAGATTGTAGAGCGCGCGCCGGATTTCCGGAATCCGATGCGTTGGAAGCTGGGTGCGTTCCGCATGATGTCTTCCATACCGCGATGCGGAAGTATGCCGATAGGCAGGCAACATAAATCGGGCATGAGTGCTGGCATGGCGTCCTCTGGCGGTGAAGGTCTTGCATGGGTGCGATGGCGCGGCCTTCCCGTTGGCATCTTGCAGGATGCCGCGCCGCGTGTAGGGCCGAATTCTGCAGAGCGGGATTGTCGCGCGAGCGTATACCGGCTGGTATGGTCAGCCTTCCCTTGGCCCGCAAAGCAGCCAAGTCCGCCGCTCCATGAAAGGAGACATTGCAATTTGCCGTACCGACGGGCGCAGATGGGCAGGGCATCCCCGGCCGCGCGCCAGCGCGGTCACGCGGCGGTCTATCGTCCCGTGTTGTATCGTCCCCCCTTCGGTCCGCCGACACGGGAAAAGGCGGCTCATGGTTGCCGATCTCTCCGGTGGCCAGCGGGAGACTCCATGGACCTACGCCAACTCGAATATTTCGTCCACGTCGCGGAACTGGGCAG
>NZ_JBMQQZ010000110.1:0-23342 GCF_057362025.1 Bordetella sp.
CCGGCGTGTCGGCCGTGTGCCGCTCAAAGGCGGCCGCCGCGTCCAGCACCTGCAAGGCGACGGGCAGCAGGCGTCGTCCCGTCTCTGTCAGGATGGCTTTCTGGCCGCTGCGATCGAACAGCGGTTGGCCGACGGCGGATTCCAGCTCGCTCAGCCGCTTGGACAGGGCCGAGAGCGACAGGTGGATGCGTTCGGCGGCGGTGGCAAAGCTGGTGCAATGCGCCGCCCACCAGAATGCTTCCAGCTGTTTGACGGAAGGCAGGGCCATGGGTCGGCTTCGAAAAAAGCGAAATAAGAAGTTCGAAATATATCGCTTTTAGCGTAAACAAGCCCGGCATAAAGTAGCTCCCGGTCTTCATCGCCGACGAACGCCATGCCTTCCGCTCCCGAATCCGCACCCGCCAGCCCGCGCGCGGCGCTTTCCCCGCCTTGTCCCCGGCCGCCCGCCATCCTGGCCCGCATGCTGTCGCTGGGGGATTTCGAGCACGCCGCGCGTCGGCGCCTGCCGCGCCCCATCTTCGGCTACATCGCCGGGGCGGCGGAGGAGAATGCCTCGCGCGACGACAACCGCGCGGTATTCGATGAATACGCCTTCGTGACCCGGGTGCTGCGCGATGTGTCGCAGCGGTCGCAGGCGGTGGAACTGTTCGGCGAGCGCTACGCGACGCCCTTCGGGATCGCGCCCATGGGCATCGCGGCGCTGTCCACCTACCGCGGCGATCTGGTGCTGGCGCGCGCCGCCCGCGCGGCCGGCATCGCGGCGATCATGAGCGCAACGTCGCTGGTCCCGATGGAAGAGGTTGTCCAGGCTTGCCCGGGCACCTGGTTCCAGGCCTATCTGCCGGGCGACCAGGCGCGCATCGATGCGCTCATCGATCGCGTGGCCCGCGCCGGGTTCACTACCCTGGTGGTGACGGTGGACATCCCCATCTCGGCCAACCGGGAGAACAATGTGCGCACCGGCTTCTCCACGCCATTGCGGCCCAGCCTGCGCCTGGCCTGGGACGGCCTGGTACGCCCACGCTGGTTGTTGAAGACCGTCCTGCCCACGCTGGCGCGGCACGGTATGCCGCATTTCGAAAATTCCTTCGCCACGCGCGGCGCCCCTATCCTTTCGTCCAATGTCCTGAGAGACTTCTCCGCTCGCGATAACCTGAGCTGGGATCACATGGCCGCGATCCGGCGCCGCTGGCAAGGGCCGTTGGTGGTCAAAGGGATTCTCAGCGTGGAGGACGCGCGCATCGCGCGACAGATCGGCGCGGATGGCGTGATTCTTTCGAATCACGGCGGCCGCCAGCTCGACGGCGCGGCCTCGCCGATGCGCGTGCTGGCGCGGGTGGTGGACACGCTTGGACCCGCTTACCCTGTCATGATCGATGGCGGCTTCCGGCGGGGCTCCGACGTGTTGAAAGCGCTGGCGCTGGGCGCGCGCATGGCTTTCCTGGGCAGGCCTTTCAACTACGCGGCCGCGGTAGCGGGCGAAGCCGGCGTGCGGCATGCCATCGACCTGCTGCGGACGGAGATCGACCGGGACATGGTCATGCTGGGCGTGAAGGCATGGGCGGAGCTGGGCCGCGACGCCTTGCTCCACAAAGCCGCATGCCGGTCCCAGGAGTGAAAGCCGGGCCTGGGCGGCAGCGGGAGCATCCATGCCGCGCAGTGCGTATGGACGCCTCGCCGCCATCCGGCCCGGAGATGCCCTAGCGCGGTGCCTGCAGCAGCTTGGCCAGGTCCGCGGCCGGCATCACGTCCGCATACTTGCTGGCCATATCGAACAGGTTTACCGCGTGGGATACTTGCGAGCGGTCGTACACCGCGTCCTGGGGCACGACTACCTTGTAGTTCAATGCACACGCATCGACGACGGTGGCCCGCACGCAGCCGCTCGTGGTGCAGCCAGTCACCACCACCGTATCCACCTGCAGCCCCACCAGATAGCTGGCCAGTGAGGTGCCGTGAAAGGCGCTCGCCTGGCGCTTGGGAATCAGGATGTCTCCCTCGCACGGCGCCACGTCCTTGACGAACTCGTAGTCCGGCGCGGGCACGTCCATGACGCCGGGTACCTTGGCTTCGAATTGCCCGCGATCATGCGACCGCTTCGGCGCGACATGCGGATACAGCACCGGCGCGCCGATCTGGCGGAAGGCAGCCAGCAGCCGCGCGATGTGCGGTACGGCCCGCCACCCGTATTCGCCGCAACTGGTAGACATGGTTTCGATGGCCTGTTCCAGAGGTTGAGGCTCGTAGCCCATCGACCGGTATTGCACATCGATGACCAGCAGGGCCGGCCACCGGCCGATACCCGTGGGCGCTCCCCAGCCTGCCTTGCGATAGATCTCCAGTTCGCTGGCGGGAATGATGCCATCCCAGGGACGCGCGCGTTGTTGCACCGCTTCAGTCATGATTCAAATCTCCACCGTCGTCGCGTCGTACTGAAGCAGCCAGTCGTAGCGTTCGCGCACGGCTTGCATCGACCAGTTCGTGTTGATGTAGGGCCACGCGGTTTCGCTATCGCGCAGCTCGGTGCTATGGAAGATGCCGAACATATTCAGCGATTCGGCCTTGGTGCGGTTCGCGCGTTCCACGCGGGCGCGGTCGTAGCGCTTCAGGGCCTGGGGGATATCGTCGCCGCCCTGCTCCAGGCAGCGCGCGAGTACATAGGCGTCCTCCATCGTCAGGTTCACGCCCATGCCCAGGTAGGGCGTCATGGAATGGCAGGCGTCTCCCACCAGGGTGACCTGGCCTTCCGACCACCTATCCAGCGGGTCGCGCACGAAAAGTCCCCAGCGGAACAGGTTCTCCGAGCCCACGAACAAATCGATGATGTCCTGGTGCCAGCCGTCGAAGTCCTTCAGTGCATCGGCCAGGTCGCCCTTTTCCGACCACGACTCGGTATGCCATGTATCGCTATCGACCTGCGCCGAGAAACTGACGAATTGCTCGCCATTGCGCTGGACGGGATAGGTCGTTACATGCGCGGTGGGTCCGACCCATGTGGACGCCAGGGGCTCGCGATGCTGCGGCTTCAGCTTGTCCATGGGTGTCAGGCCGCGCCAGGCCAGGGCGCCCGTGTAGCGTGCCGGCGCGGGGCCGAACAACGATTGGCGGACCCGCGAATGCGCACCGTCGCAGCCGACGACCACGTCGCCTTCGATATGGCTGCCGTCGTCCAGCAGCAGGCGCGCGCGCCCATCGATCGTATCCGCACCCATCGAGCGTACGCCGAAATGGACCGCGTCCGGCTTGAGCGCAATGACGGCTTCATACAGCACGCGCTGCAATTCCGCGCGCAGTACCTGGATCAGCGTATGGTCCGCCTTGGAGGGCGCATCGCCGCGGTTGTAGACGGATTTTCCTTCGCCCGTCTTCCAGTAGCGGATCAGGCGGTCCTGCGGCGGCAAATTGATGGCCTCCAGTTTCTCTTTTAGGTCCAGTGCCGCCATTACCTTGGCGCCGTTGGCGGAGATCCACAATCCCGCGCCTACTTCGCGCAGCTCCGGCGATTGCTCGTAGATATCGACGTCGAAGCCTTTCTTCAGCAGTGCGAGCGCCAGCGTCAGGCCGCCCATTCCGGCACCCGCGATGATTACGCGCTTTCGCGGCCGGGTATTCGTGGAGTTGGACATGGATCCTCCTATTGATAATTGTGTGGGTTCCGGACGAGGTCCATGATGGCCTCGAGAATCTTGACGTAGCCGGTGCATCGGCAGATGTTGCCGCGCAGATAGTGGCGCACGGTTTCCTCCGACGGGTGATCGTGGCGCGCCAGCATGGCCTTGACGGCCAGGATCATCCCGGGCGTGCAGAAGCCGCATTGCAACGCCCCGTGGGCGATGAAGGCGCGCTGCACGGGATCCAGCCGCTTGCCGTCGGCCAGTCCTTCGATGGTGGTGACCTCGCGCCGGTGCGCATCGGCGCACAGCGTCGTGCAGCTGGACGTCGGGTTGCCATCCACCAGCACGGTGCAGGCCCCGCATACCTGCACGTCGCAGGACCGCTTCGTGCCTTTCAGCCGCAGCCTTTCGCGCAGCACGTCGATCAACATCTCGCATGGCTCGACGTCAACCGATGTGGCGGCACCGTTGAGCTTGAAGTCCACGCGCATCAGGGGGATATCGGGTTCGGTATGGCTCATGGCAGGCAGGCCTTGATTGCCCGTTCGGCGAGAACGGAAACGAGATGGCGCTTGTAATCGGCCCCGCCGTGCAGGTCGTCGTGGGCCTCTATCGCTTGCGCGTCGGCCGCGACGGCGCTCCGCAGGCGTGTCCAGGTATCCTCTGACGGCAGATCGGCGGGAAGTGCGGCGGCGGCATCTTCCGCCCGTGCCAGGCATACCGGGCTGGCGGAGATCGCGCCCGCCCAGAGGCTGAGGCGTTGCGGGTTGTCGGTCGACCAGACGGCGGCCACACCGACCGCCGGCCGTTCGGTATGGCCGAAAGAGCGATAGGCCGATCGTGTCCCCGCCGACGGCGGCGCGATTTCTATCGAGGTCAGGACCTCGTCGTCATCGCGCGCCGTCATGAACTCGCCTACATGAAAGTCCCGCGATGGCACTTCGCGCTCGCCATTCGGGCCGCGCAGGACCATCCAGGCGTCCAACGCACAAAGCAGGGTGGGCGCATCCGCGTGCGGTTCGGCAAAACACAGGACGCCGCCCAGCGTGCCGGCGATGCGTACCCGGATGTTGGCGACGTGTTCGCTAAGCTCGGCATACCCCGGCAGCCGTTCGCGGATGATCGGATCGTTGGCGAGCGAATCGTGCGATGTCAGCGACCCTATCGAGAGCGTGCCATCGTCTCTCAGCCGCACGCCTTTCAATGCCGGGATCTGCTTCAGGTCGATCACGTGTTCATAACGCAGCACGTGCGCCTTCAGCGCGACCAGCAGCTCCGTGCCGCCGGCATGGAAGGTCGCGGCGTCGCCATGTTCCTTCTTCAGCCTGATCGCTTCATCCAGGTCCTGGGGCCGGTGCAAAAAGAACTTCTTGGGCCGCATCAGTCACTCCGCCTGCCCAGGCTGGCGGCCACGCCCAGCAGGGGAGCGGCCAGCCACCACCAGGGCGATTCGCCGAATGCGACCGCGCCGTGGGCCACACCGACGGCCACGGCGACGTTGATGCCCAGCCGCGGCCACAGGAAGACCAGTTCGGTGACGCCGGTCCTGCCGGCAGTCCGGGGCGGCGCCGCGTGGCCGGGCTCGATGCTTCGCGTGGAGCGGTGGCGCGGCGGCGGCTCGGCGGCCGCGTCTTGCGCGCGGGCGGGGCCGGCGACCGCATCCGCCGTTGTGGCAGGCGCGTCATGCGTCGCGGCGTATGTCCCGGATGCGCTGCCGTCCAGGCCCTGAAGCTCCGCGCGCAAGCGCGCCTCGAATTCGGCGAACAACTGCTCCGACCGCTTGCGGACGATGGGGTAGCCCAGCGACGCCAGGCGGCCGGCAACCTGCATGCTGGCGCCGACGTCCAGCTTGCACAGAACGTCCTGGCCGTCGCGCTGTTCCTGCAGATTCACCACCATCCTGACGTCGATGGTCGTGCCCGTGGCCTTGTCGGTACCCAGCGCTTTCAGCGCGACCTGTCGTTCGATCTCGTAGGATTCGATGTCGATCTGCGTCGGCACCTCCAGCTTGAATGGCCCGATCTTCTGCCGCATGACCGCGGAAAAGGTCTTTAGTTTTTCGACCTCCTCGACGTTCTCGCAGCCGGGGATAAGCGTGGCGACCCGTTTTACGTCGAAGAAGATGGCCCACAACTGCGAGGCCGTCGCGGGCAGCAATGCATCGATTCTGAAGTCCATGGCGTCGGTGTCTATTTATCGGAGTTATCGGGCTTGTCTTTCAGGTTCTTGTCGCGCAGCGCGCGCCAGACGCGTTCGGGGGTCAGTGGAAGCTCTTTCAACCGTATCCCCCATCCCTGGAACAGCGCGTTGGCGACCGCGGGTGCCACCGGCAGGATCGCGCCTTCGCCGCCGCCGCGCGCGCCGAACGGGCCGGGCCCGTCGCCGCTTTCTATCAAGGCGGTGCCGACGTGTTCGGGTACTTCCTCCATGGTCGGTACCTTGTAGTCGAACAGCGTCCCGTTCACGACCTGGCCGTCTTCGTAGATGTATTCCTCCGACAGCGTGTGCCCCAGGCCCATCACCATGGCGCCCTCGTCCTGGCCTTCCGCCGCCTTGGGATTGATCACGTGGCCCAGGTCGGCCGCGCCGCCCGCGCGCAGGATGCGTATCGCACCGGTGTCTTCGTCGACCGCGATCTCGAACGCGCCCGCGCCGGTTTCCCAGAACAGGGGCTGCAGCTTGAACGCGCCATCCTTGGTGTTCGGATCCACGCGTCCCACGCCCAGGAATTCGCCGGCGGCCATGCCGTTGAAGCGGCGCAGCAGTTCAATGAAGGGGATGGCGCCGTCCGGCCCTTCGACCGCGCCCTCCGCCAGCTTGTAGTGGTCGGGCGATCCGCCCAGCATCTGCGCGGCGATATCGCGCACCTGGCGCAGGATGTCCTCGCAGGCGAGTTGCACGGCCAGGCCGATGATGACGGTCGAGCGGCTGGCGCCGGTGCCCCAGTCATAGGGCGCCTGCAGCGTATCCGGCTGTGCCACGGCGATCATCCGCAATGGCTGGTTCAGCGTCCTGGCGGCGATGATGCGCAGCACGCCGCGACTGCCTTGTCCGATCTCGACCGTATTTGCCGAGACATTGACCGAGCCATCCGCGCGCAGCCGCACGATGGCGCCGCCCACCGGCATGATGCCGGGGTCGGTCGCGCCCACCGCCACGCCCAACCCCCGCCGTCCCGCATGCCGGGGTTCCGGCAGCTTCTTCAGCGTATCCACGGCGGCACGCAGCGAGCGCCGCATATCGACATCGAGGGGCCGCAGGTCGTGCTTCAGCGTCTGGCCCTTCCGCGCCAGGTTCAGCATGCGAAATTCGATGGGATCTTGCCCCATGGCGTCGGCGATGATGTCCATCTGCGACTCGGTCGCCCACACGGCCTGCGGGCCGCCGATGGAACGGAACGCCGCGCCGGGCACGGTATTCGTATAAACGCCCACGGCCTCCAGGCGCAGATTCGGAATGTGATACGGCCCGATCGCGCGGATTGCGGCCTTTACCGCGATCGACGGGCCCGTGTCGGCGTAGGCGCCACCGTTCACGACCGCGCGCACCGTTTTGGCGACGATCCTGCCGCTTTTCTCGACGGCGGTCTTCAGCGTTACCTCCGCGTCCAGGCGACGGCACGTCAGCATGGATTCGGCGATCGTCAGGCAGACACGCACCGGAGCCCGGGCTTTCCACGACAGCGCCGCCACCAGCGGATCGATTTTTACCGACGCCTTGCCGCCGAAGCCGCCGCCGACGTAAGGAGAATGCACCCGCACGCACGCCAGCGGCACGCCCAGTATTTCCGAGCACACGCGCTGGATGGCGGTCGGCGTCTGGCCGCCGCTCCATATCTCCAGCGAGTTCGGTTTCCAGTGCGCGAGGCAGACGTGGGGCTCCATCGCATAGTGGAAGACCATCGGGAAGGTGAAGGTATCTTCGAACACCCTTACCTCGTTCCGCTCGTTCTGGAACACCTTGTCGACGTCGCCGCTTTCATAAGCCCATTGCTGGAAGCAATTGGTCCCGGGTGTCGGCGTGCAATGTCCGCGGAAGTAATAGTCCTTCAGGACATCCATCTCTTCATGGATCAGCGCGGCGCCTTCCGCAAGCGCCTCCTGCGCGGTCGTGGAATGCGGCAGCGTTTCGTAGCTCACGACGATGGCATCGAGCGCCGCTTCCGCCGTGGCCTCGTCGACGGCCGCTACCGCGGCGACCGGGTCGCCCACGTAGCGCACCTTATCCAGCGCGATCACCGGGCGATCGCGCAGCGACAAGCCCCATCGGATCTCCGTTCCCGGCATATCCCGCAGGTCTTCGCCCGTCAGCACGGCCACCACGCCAGGCATCGCCAGCGCGGCGCTCGTATCCAGCCTGGCGATGCGAGCGTGCGGCACGGTGCTGCGCAGGATCTTCCCGTGCAGCATGTCCGGCACCTCGACATCGCTGGCATAGACGGCCGCGCCGGTGACCTTCTCCAGATAATCGGCGCGCGGTTCGGCGCTCAAGGAGAACTGCTTGGAATGCATGGGATATGTCCGGGCTTAGTCTTCGAGCGAGATCTTGGAACGCGCGATCACGTCTTTCCACAAGGCGGTTTCGGCGGCCTGGCGCTTGACCACGGCTTCCGGGCTGCTGGACGCGGGCTCCACGCCGACGGCGCCCAATCGTTCCCGGGTCTCTTTGGACCCCATGGTCTTTGCGATTTGCGGGACGACCTTGTCGAGCACGGTCTGGGGTACGCCCTTCGGCGCGTACAGCGCGAACCAAGTCACCGCCTCGAAGCCGGGCAGCGCGCTTTCGGCCAGGGTGGGAACATCGGGCAAGGCCTCGGAGC
The DNA here is from genome assembly GCF_057362025.1 of Bordetella sp. Taxonomy (NCBI): domain Bacteria; kingdom Pseudomonadati; phylum Pseudomonadota; class Betaproteobacteria; order Burkholderiales; family Alcaligenaceae; genus Bordetella; species Bordetella sp. Next base: position 8,434 of record NZ_JBMQQZ010000110.1, read on the forward strand.
GTTTGGCCGTGGTCACTGCCAGCGCCTTCAGCTTGCCCGACTTGATGTACGACAGCACCGCGGGGCCTTGCTCGATCGCCATCACGACGCGTTCGGCGATCAGGTCCACCACCATGGGCGAGCTGCCTTTGTACTGCACGGGGAACACATCGACGCCCGCGCGCTGCTTGAACAGCTCCATGAACACGTGCTGCGAGGTTCCCGTGCCCGCCGAACCGTAGCCGAACTTGCCGGGGTTTTTCTTCAGGTAGGCGATCAGTTCCTGGATGGTGTTCACCGGCAGCGTGGCGGGCACCACCACATACGAAGGATTGAAGCCCAGGATGGAGACCGGCTCGATCTTCTGATAAACGCCGTCCATGCGCTTGCTCAGCAATGGCAGGATCGAGAACATGGAAGAAGCGCCGATCAGCATCGTGTAGCCGTCGGCAGGAGTTCGGGCGACGTAGTCGGCGCCGATGATCCCCGAAGCGCCGGCGCGGTTGTCCACCACCACCGATTGGCCAAGCGTGCTCAGGCCCGCGGCGACCGATCGGGCATACAAGTCGGTGGCGCCGCCCGGCGGGTAGGGCGCCACGATCGTGATCGGCTTGCTGGGGTACGTGTCGGCCTGGGCCGTGCCCATCAGGCAAAGAACACATGCGAGGCTGGCGAAGGCCTTTTTCAAACCTGGGTTGCTCATCGTTAACTCCCCTTGAAGGTTGCCGGACAGGGCATCGGCATGCGCTCCCATATGCGTCCGTTCTGTTTAGAAGAACGTTATTCTGTTGGACGGTACGCTACAATGTCAACTAGGACATGCACTGAATCGAGCAAATAAATGTCGGAAGAACAGGAAAGCGACACGAAGCAGGGTGGCGTCGCGGCGGTGGAACGGGCGATCGCGATACTCAACGCCTTCCACGCGGGCGACAGCTCGCTGACGCTGAACGAGCTCGCGCGGCGAACCAGGATGTACAAGAGCACCATCCTGCGTCTGCTGACGACACTGGTCCAGGAACACTGCATCGTGCGCTTGGACGACGGCAGTTATCAGCTCGGTTCGATGCTCTTGCATTGGGGCGGGCTGTATCAGTCGGCCCTGAAGCTGGACGACCATGTGCCGCCCATCCTGCGCAGGCTGGTGCAGGAGACCGAAGAGGGCGCTTCTTTCTTCACGCGGGAAGGCAATCACCGGGTGTGTCTCTTCCGGGTGGATTCGCCGCGCTCCATCCGCGATCACATTCGTACCGGCGATCTGGTGCCGCTCGACAAGGGCGCGGCCGGCAGGGTTCTGACCGCCTTCGACCCCACGATCACGCCGCCGTCCAGGACGCCGGAGCAGCCCTACATCATCACCGTGGGCGAGCGCGAACCGGATATCGCGGCGATCGCCGCGCCTGTGTTCGGACCGCAAAAGCATTTGCGCGGCGCGCTGGCGCTTTCCGGTCCGGCGGCGCGGTTCTCGGTCGAGCTGCTGCCTTCCATGTCGGCACGTCTATTGGCTGCCGCGGCGGATCTGACGCGCCGGCTGGGCGGGGATGCGTCGATATTCGATAGTTGGCACGCCAAGACCCGGGCCGCCGCTGTGGGCGAGACGACGCGCGGATAGCGGCCGGGCGCCATGCCGCCCGGTATTCATGATCCTTGCCGCGTTGCGCGCGCGGATCGTTCAAGCATGACGTTCAACGCGCATTTCGGGGTGGACGACATCGCCGTCCTGCAAAATCTGCGTGTCGTCCAGCCACAGGCTGCATTGGCGCATCGGCAGATCCAGATGGCAGGCCGTATCGTTGTCCCCGCCGACCTCCAGGTTAGGTCCCAACGAAAAAAGCACGTTCCCATAGAACGCCAGCGCATTCATCACATGCTCGGTCTGCAGCTGGCGCGTGACCGAGAACTGATACCACCGCGCTTTCTCGTTCAGCCCCCAGCCGATGTGAGAAATCGCATAAGCGCGATCGTCATGGAAGCTCTTGATGTAGCTATCGATCAGGTGCGCATCCATGCCTGATCCGGCTATGTCGACGACATATCCATCCTTGATCTTCAACGTCACCGGCGACTCTACGTACTTCTTGAAGGCGCAGAGAATATCGCCCGGCTGCAGCACGACCGTGCCGTTCACGCCCCCATCGTTTCCCTGCGTGAACGAAAAGCCCGACGGGAAGTGATCCCACCGGCCGGGCTCGAAGGTATAGCCGTATTCGGAAATCACCGGGTACTGGCCCAACTGATACGTCACATCGGTGCCGGCGGCGGAAGTGAATCGCAACTGCCTGGCTTTCTCCATGATGCCCTTGGCATATTCGACCCGCCGCCGCAGATCTTCCGTCGGGAACATCTGTTTCAGCACATGGAACGGCTCCATCACCCGCAGGATCCGCACGCCCGCGGCCTGGATCTCTGCCTGCTCGCGTGAAAACAGCAGCCCCACCATATCGATCACCATATCCGCCGATTTCAGCGTGCGCATGGCGAGTTCGTTGCCCACCAGCGGATGGCGACCCTGCACGCCAACCGCATTCTGCTGTTCGCGGCGTACGTTCAGATTGAACGTCTTCGCGCCCAGGGCTTGGGCAGCAGCCATGAACGCGAAGGCGTTCTCCTGCCATTCATCCCCGGCGGTCAATACGATCAGCGACTCGCCGGTCTTGACGCCGCAAAGCGTCAGCTCTCTGGTAAACAGTTCCAGTACTTCCGCGTCGACTTTCAACCGGGGTTCCCCTCTGTTTCGATATGCTTGGAAAGAATGCCGGCCAGGGCGTGCTGGAACGCTTCGACGTTCTCGGCCTGCATCTGGTGGCCGACGCCGGGCAAGCGTGTGGCGTTCAGATCGCTGCGCAACTGCTTCATCTCGGCGACATCGTCTTCGGATACGACGCCGCCTTCTCCGGCGCAAAGCAGGGAAACGGGCGCTTGGGTCCGCGCGAGATCGGCGAAGATGTCCTGGTTGTGGAAGTCGTCGTAGGCCACATGCACGGCGCGTTCATCGCATGTGGATAGCCATTCCGCGCGGAGCCGCTGCAGGTCGTCCGGCCATGGCGCGGCGCTGCCGCCTTGTATGGCTTGCATGGCTTCGCCGCGATGCGCGGCTTTCAATAGGCCTACGGTCCTTGCCTTGGGGATGGGGTAGGGCCGCCGGCCGGGGCCGCTGGTCGGTGGGTCGATCAGCACCAGCCCGCCGAAAACCCCAGGTGCCTGCACCGCCGCGCGCAGCGCGATCCTTGCGCCCATGGAGTGGCCCAGCACGATCGGGCGATCGAGCCCCTTTGCCTGGATGAACGACACCACATCGCGCGCGCATGCATCGACGCCATAGTCCAGATGCGGCCCCGCCTCGCTCAACCCGCGGCCGCGGACGTCCATGACATAGCAGTCATGGCGATCGGCCAGCCAGTTTCCGATGTGGCTCCAGAGGATCGCCGGGCTGACGATGCCCGGGACAACCAGCACGGCGGGGCCGTTGCCCGCAAAGTGCAGGTAATGTTGCCGGATGCCGTTCGCCCGGATATGCGCGCCTATTCGCTGAATCACACTTCGTCCTTGGCAGTGCCTGCCGCAGCCCTTCGCGGAGCCATTGTGCGCGATGCATGCCTCTCACGCATTGCTGGCTACGTTATGCACAGTAGAACGATATTCTATCAAACAGAAAGCGGCCGTCAATAGTGAGCAAGGGGAACGTCGCCGATACTGCGGGCAACTGATGGCGGTTGTTTCCCGTAACCGTCTCAGGCCGATAGAGATCGATGACCACCCTAACATCGCTGCCCTATGCTTTTTCGATTGCACCCGTGCCTCCTTTTCCGATCTCTGTTGACGCGGCGAGCGCATCATCCATGACCGCGGTTGGCGCGGCCCAAAAAGCCGAAGCCCTGCTGGACGCGGTGGAAGCCGTCCCCACGCTGGCAAGGGAGTCGCTGGACGATGGCGCGGCCAGGCTGCGGGCGCGGATTGCCGCGGTGCTGGACACCTACGTGCGCGAGGCCGGCCTGGGCGAAAAGCGGGCCGAAGCGCGACGCCGTATCGATGCCGCCCTGGCGCAGGGGGACGCGGGCAAGCTGGACTTGAGCAACCTGGGCCTGCGGCAGTTGCCGCCTTTTCTGCCCAACGTCGCCGAACTCAATCTATCCAGGAACCGCCTGACCAGCCTGCCGATGTTGCCGTGCGGGATCCACACGCTGCTGGTCGCCCAAAACCAACTCGAAGCCTTGCCGGACATTCTCCCAGGCAAGCTGGACAGGCTGGACGTTTCGTACAACAGCCTGACGGCACTGCCGGAAACCTTGCCGGCGGGCCTGCGGATTCTCGACGCCAGCCGCAATGCCTTGCGTGCCCTGCCATCACGGTTGCCGCTGGGCTTGATCGCCTTGTTCTTGCAACCCACCCGCGGGCCCGATCTTACCCAGGAGGCGGCCGATCACATCGCATTGCGCGGCAACCGGAGCATATTCAATACATCCAACGTCACACCGGCGGCGATGTACATCCGTGCCCAGGCGCGCGCCAGCGAGACGACATGCCAGTCGGCTTACGACGCCTACCTGTCGCGCGCGCTGGCCGCGGCGGCGTACCCGCCTCTTCAGAAACGATAGGCAGCGTTAAGGCGGAATGTCTGCCCGGACGTGTTGCCCGTGCGGAACAAGGTGTCGTAGCTCGCCGCCACGTCCCACTGCTTGCCGACCTGCATGCTCAGGCTCAGGCCGGCGGTCAACATGCCGCGCGAGGGCGTGGCGCCGGGAACGGAGAATCCTGTTCCGTCCGCCGACGTGACCGATACGGCGCGGCTGGTATCCAGCGTTTCGTAGGCGTAAGCGATACGGCCTTGCAAATGCGCCGGCTTGGCGCCCAAGCCGTTGAAGCCATAGTCGGCGGTAATGCCCACGTACGGTTGCAGGCTGTGAAGATCCTGGCTTCCCACCGATAGGCTTTGGCTGTCGAGCCCGCGTTCGCCGAACGCGTTGCCGTGGAAGTATTGATAGCGCAGTCCCACTCTCGGAGTGATCACCGTGGGCCCGGCCCGCAGCGGCAGGCTGGCTTGCAGGCCGGCCTGCGCTTCCTGTCCGTCGTCGGTGCCGCGCGCGGTGCCCAGGTCGCCGAAGTTGCGGCGGGACGAGATGAAGTCGTACGCGCCGCCGATCATGCCGGCGACGTTGACCGCACCCAGCTGCCGGCTGCCGTAGGTCGCCACGCGCAAGGTATCGATCTTGCCGCTGGCATCGGTGCCTTCCCTCACATCGCCATGGCTGTAGCCCGCGGCCACACCGACTGCCCACGGTCCCATATTGTGATCGGCGCCGACGAGCAGGCCATAGCGTTCATCGGTGTTGCCCGGCGCGCCGTTGTTGCCATGCTGGTGCGTGGTGTCGGACGTTGCTCGAACCCAGCCCTGGTAAGCCGGCCGCTCGCAGTTTTCCGTGGCATTGGCCACGCACGGGCGCGCGAGGCGGCCCAGCAAAGTATCGGCCGTGCGTTGGCCTTCGCGCAGTGCGGACGCGCCGATGGCACCGAAGATCGTGGCGTTGGTTGGGGCCACGACGGTCGCGCCATCGCCGCCGCCCGTATCCGCCGTGTCACCGTCGGCGAGCGTCAGATCCACCGTCTTGGCCGACGTAGTAACCGACTGCGCGAAACCGGCGGGCGTGTTGCCAGTTACTGACGCGAATCGGCCTTCGATCGCACCCGCGTCGACCAGGCGATAGGTCGTGGAGTGATAAGTGCCGGGGCCATACAGCAGCGACAATCCGCCGGCCAGCGATGCGGTGCCCGTCACCTTCAACTGCGACGCGCTATCCGGGCTGACGTCCACCATCAGCGTGCCGTTGGACGACTGCATGTAGTCGCCATCCACCGTCAGCGTACCGATGGAACCGCCCGGCCAGACGATGCCTTCATTGACGACGTTGCCGGCCACGGTGCCATGGCCGCGCAGCGTGCCGGTGTTATCCACCCGCACGAAGCCCTGGACTTGCGCGCCTGCATGGTCGGCATCGCCGACCTCCAGCGTCCCCGCGGTCACCCGGGTGCCGCCGCCATACGTATTGGCGCCATTCAGGATCAGCATGCCGGGGCCTGTCTTCAGCAACTGTCCCGCGCCGGAGACATAGCCGGAGAGCGTCAAGGTACGGCCGCTTGCCGTGTTGATCTCGCTGCTCGCGGACAGCGTGACAGGAGCGCCCAGCGTGTAGTCGACGTTCGACGCCAAGGTGCCGCCGGCCAGGTCCAGCGAATCGGTCGCGAATCGGCCGCCGTTCAGAATCAATGTCGCGTTCGGGAAAATGTGGGTGGCGCCCACGGTTTGGGCGCCGGCATCGAGCGAGACCTGGGACACCGTCGAGGTCAGATCGCCGATGTTGAGGGTATCGATATTGGACAGATTGGCCGTGACCTTGGCGTTATCGATGATGTTCAGCGTGTCGTTGCCCGTCAGCCCGTCCTGCGGGTCGGTGATGTCGCTGTTGAACGTGACGTTGTTATCGCCGGTCGTCCAGGTGGCCTGCTTGTCCAGCAGCAGGATTACGCGGCTGTTGGCGGTGTCGTAGGTCAGCGAGGCGACCAGGCCGGGGTTTGTGTCCGTGACCGAACTGAAAGTGCCGGCGATGCCCCCGCTCGCGGTCAGAATGATGTAGTTCGAGGGGTGGGTATACGTGCCGGTCGATTTCACCAGCAGCACGCCGCCCAGCGTGGCCGACCCGCCAATGACGTTCAGCAAGGAGGCACTGGCCGGCGTCGTGAATATGGTCAGCGTCGCGCCGGATTGCTGTGTATAGTTGCCCGCGATCGACAGCGAGCCGGGTGTGCTGCCATCGCCGGGCATGACGACGGCGCCGGATTGTGCCGTGACGTCGCCCGCGACAAATCCCGTGCCGGCCAGCGTCGCGCCCGTATCGACCTGGGTGGCGCCGCTGGTCAGCATACCGTTGACGCGCAGCGTTCCCGCCTGGACCTCGGTGTTGGTCGCCGATATGTTGCCGGTAAGCGTCCAGTCCGTGCCGGCCATGGTCAGGTTGGACCAACCGCTGGCTGAGTTGCCGAGCGTGTTCGTGCCTTCCAGCACCAGCACGCCGTTGCCGCCGCCGACGAGGTTGCCCAGCTCCGAGGAGCCGGTTTCCAATTTCAACGTACCGCCCGTGGCACCAAACGACACCGCCGCCTGGCTGGCGGAGCCGGCCTGGATGGCCCCGTAGTTCGTCACCGTTCCACCGGCATCCAGCGCAATGGCCCCCTGGGTTGCACTGAGGATCGTCCCATAGTTCGTGATGTACGCCGGGTTCGCCGCCGATTGGATGGCGGTGTTGAACACGGACTGGATGGTGCCGGTGCCGATGCTTCCCGCCGGGCCGTTCGTTATCGTGCCGCCGTTAAGCAGGATGGCGTTGCCGGATCCTCCCTGGATCAGCCCCGTATTCGCCAGGCTGCCCCCGCCCGTGAGCGTGACTCCGGAGGTGCCGGAGATAAGGCCGTCGTTGACCACCGTGGCGGCATTGGTGAGGTTAACGCCGCCGGCAAAACCGCTGATCGTGCCGTGATTGATCAGGGAGAGGCCGACGGCAGAGGTGGCATCCCCTTCGATGCCGGCACCGGAGGCGCTTATGACTTGCACGCCCGGGTTCACCGTCAGGCTGGTGGTCGATGAGTCCAGGAGATAGGTGGAGTTCAGGTCCGCGCTGATGGTGGTCTGGGCATGCGCAAGCGGCGCCGTGGCCAGGCTTATCCCGATTCCTGCCGGAGCGAGAAGGGCGCGGGAAGAGAAGCGGAGAAACGCCTTACGGCGTGCGCGCGCAGTGCGGGCAGGTTTGGACGGCACTCGGTTCTACCTTGATACGTGGCGCCGAGGAGGGACGCCATGCGTTCAAAGAAATTTTAGTAAACGTTTCAATTGAAACCAATTACAAGAAACTGAAAATTGGCGCCCGCCGCCGCTTGCGTGAGGCTGGCTGGGCAGGGCAGGGGGCTACACCCGCCATGCTGGCCGGCGCGTTCGCGCGGCCTTTGGGCTGGACGGCGCCTGTGCTGGAGGACGTCAGGGATGTCGTGAAGACGGAGCCGGCCAGGCACGGGGCGGTTCCTGACGCCCCACCCTTCAAACGGCGGCGTTCGAGAACGCGCCGGCCGTGCCACTGGGCGCGCAATGGTCGCGGACCCAGCCGGAAAGCCTGGCGGCGATGTCGTCGTTGTTGTCGTCCATCATCATCATGTGGGAGTTGCCGCGCACGCCCTGTTCCGCCAGCAGCCAGCGGCTGACCTTCCCGCCGTGGCCGGCCAGGCGATCGCCATAGGCGTGGCCCGCGGCCACCAGGTCGCGCCATAGCGGGGTGGCATCCAGGAAATCCCCGTAGACGAACAGGAAAGGCTTGCCCTCCACGGCGGCCGCGTCGATGTGCTCCGAGAAGCCAGACGGCTCGATGCCGATCACCGCGCGTACGAGCTGGGGACAGCGCTGCAGGGCGCGCCAGGCGACCTCGCCGCCGTGGCTGTGCGCTACCACGATGCACGGACCGATCCGCTCCAGGACTGCGCAAAAGGCGTCCAGCGCGATATCGTTGTTACCCAGCCAGCGTGGCACGGCATGCTGGATGAAAGTTTCCATCGCCTGCGTCGGAAAGCGCTGCCCCGGAAACGGCTTGCGCTGCGGGTAGTCGGCCGCGGCGCCGAAGCGGAACAGGGACCACGATTCCTCGGCATTGCGGATGATCGGCGCCTCCGGCCATACGCTAACGAACGGCACCCAGCCCGCGCGTCCGCGCTCGACGTTGTCAACCACGTAGACCGCGTGGCCCAGCCGCAGCAAAGCCTGCAGCCAGCCCGTTCGCCCATCCGGCGTTTGCTCCCACATCGCGCCCGTCATGCCGCCGCCATGGAGCAGAACCAGCGGCAAGGGTTGACTCAATTGCGCAGGAATGAAGTACTGCACGTACGCATGTTCGATGTGATAGTGGCCGTTGGGATCGTAGGGGAGCGATGCAGTGCGTGTGAAAGCGACCGTGCGTGCCGGCTCGCCCGTGACGTGCAGCGGCCGGCCACCGGCATAAAAGCTGCCGAAGTCGCGCAGCGGAATCGTGGACTTCCCGGTTGTCGACATTACTTGCGGACCAGCGGACATTGGCTATCGGCGAGCGGCCATGCCAGCGAGTCGCCCGGGATCCGCCGCAAGATGTTGTAGAAGTCCCAGGGCTGCGTGGACTGGGCGGGGGGCTTGACCTGAGCCAGCAGCATGTCGCGCACGACCAGGCCGTCGTCCCGGATACGCGCGTTCATACTGAAAACGTCATCGATGGGCAGTTCCTTCATCTTGCGCATCACGGCGTCGGAGTCGGTCGTGCCGGCGGCCTTGACGGCTTGCAGATAGTGCCGGACCGAGCCATAGACGCCCGCCTGCAGGAAGGTCGGGGGATGTCCCACCCGCGCCTGGAACTTGGTGCTGAAGGCGCGCGTGCCATCGTTCTGGTTCCAGTAAAACGGCATGGTCAGGTACGTTCCCTGCGCGGCCTGCAGGCCCAGGCTGTGGACGTCCGTGTCGAGCAGCAGCATGGCCGCCAGCTTCTGGCCGCCTTGCACGATGCCGAACTCCGCTGCCTGCTTGATCGCGCTGATGGTGTCTCCCCCGGCATTGGCCAATGCGACAACCTGCGCCCGCGATGATTGCGCCTGCAACAGGAACGAGGCGAAATCCGATGCGTTCAGCGGATGGTAGACCGTACCGACCACCTTGCCGCCATTGGCATTCACCACGCTGGAGGTATCGGCCGCCAGTTGTTTCCCGAATGCGTAGTCGGAGGCCAGGATGAACCAACTCTTGAGGCCTTCCTGCACCACCGCGCTGGCCGTGCCGCGCGCCAGGGCATAAGTGGTGTAGGTCCATTGCACCGTGTAGGGAGAACACTGGGCCTGGGTGACTGCAGTCGTGCCGGCGCTGGAGATCAGCAAGAGCTTTTTCTTCTGGGCGGCCAGTGCCTGGACGGCCAGCGCCACGGCGGAATTGGGCACGTCCACAATAACGTCCACACCCTGTGTGTCGTACCAGGTGCGGGCAATGCTGCTGCCCACATCGGGCTTGTGCTGATGGTCGGCATAGACCAGGGTGACGGGTTTGCCCAGCAGCGTGCCGCCGGTTTCCTCGATGGCCATGCGCGCGGCTTCGACCGAGCCCTTGCCGGTGGCATCGGACGTCACGCCAGCCATATCCGTGAGCACGCCGATCTTGATGCCCTGGCTGTCATCCGCGCTGGCGGTGCCCGTGCACAGCGTTGCGGCGGCCAGCACGATTGCGCGCAAAAGTTTGCCGGGCTGTTTTTGTTTTTTTCCGATCTTCATGTCCGGATCTCCTCCTGGATATTCTCTAGAATGCGCTTCTGACGACGCCGCCATCGACGCGAAGCGCGGCGCCTGTCGTTGCCGATGCGGCAGGCGAGCAGACGTAGGCCACCATGTTCGCGACTTCTTCCGGGGTAATGAAGCGCTTCAACAGGGACGTCGGGCGTGCCTGCTCGAAGAATGTCTTCTCGAACTTCTCGAACGGCTCGCCGCCGGACAGCTTGTTGACGAAGTCGCTTACCCCTTCCGAGTTCGTGGGGCCGGGCAGCACGGAATTGACGGTGACTCCCGTGCCGGCGCAGGACTCCGCCAAGCCGCGCGACAGTGCAAGTTGGGCCGTCTTGGTCATGCCGTAGTGAATCATCTCGACGGGGATCTGGATTCCGCTCTCGCTGCTGATGAAAACGATGCGGCCCCAATTGCGCTGCTTCATCCCGGGCAAGTAAGCGCGGGACAGCCGTACGCCGGACATGACATTCACATCGAAGAAGCGTTGCCAGTCTTCGTCGGGAATCTCTTCGAAGGGTTTCGGATCGAAGATGCCGAGATTGTTGACGAGGATATCGATATCCGGATGACGGCCGACCAGCTTTGCAATCTCGTCGGGCTTGGACAGGTCGCCGGCGAAACCCGTAACGTCAGCCGCGGGCACTGCCGCCTTCAGCCGGGCAATCGCATCGGTGACCGAGGCGTCGGTACGGCCGTTCACGATGACGTGCGCGCCCTCGCGCGCCAGGGCCAGCGCGGATGCAAACCCGATGCCCTTGGTCGAACCGCTGATCAGGGCCTGCTTGTTCTTCAGTTGATAGTCCATGGGAGACCTCGGTAAGGGATGTTGCCCCGGCTCTGCTGAACCTGGTGCATCTGCCGAGTGTGCCCGAGTTTGGCGCTTGCCGATATCCCCCCGGCCGGAACCGAATGGGTCAAAAAGACGGGGTGCCCAGACCTAGCAGGCTTTGCGTCAGGGCCGTTCTGAATTGGCCGACGACCATTCCGTACCAGTCGTCTTCGGCGATAAAGAAACTCCGTTTGAGTTCGTCGCGTACTTGATTGCGCAGGGCGGAATGCTCCGGTTCCCGGTTCATGTAGCACCAGTGGTCTGCGCGAATCGCCTCGAGCATGCGCATCAGCGGTACTGTGCCGAATTCCAGCGCGATCGTCGCACCCGTTGAGCGGGAACATTCTTCGTTCAATGCCCGCAGCATGGGGCCATCGATTTCGAACATGACCGAATCGGTACGGACTGGCGATATGACGTCCGCTCCCCACCACGCGTTCGCGATCGGGAACTCCTCATTTCGGCCGATGAACACCTTTTCACAGTTGCCTCTCGGGCCGAGTCCGGTATGAAGGTCGATCCAGGCAATCTGCCGTGACACGCTCGCCCGGATACGAAGGAAATCACGGATCACCGAATTCGACCAGCTTGCGGATGTGCCACCGAAGAAAAGACCCTTCGGCTCATCGTATTGGCCTCTGAAGAGAATCTGGCCATAGTTGTCTTCCCCGATCTCGGCAATCCGGCGTGCCAGACGAGCAGCATTATCTTCATCGGCGGGCCAGGTGGGCGGAAGAAGGATGCCGGCGAGCTCCCGGTATTCCTTGTTCTCTGGAAGTCCGCCATCGAACCGCAGGAAGTTTCGATTCAGGTCGATATTGTCTTCATTGACCCGACGGCCATACGAGAAGCCGTGCGGATTCACGGCATGGACGATGGCAATCGCGATACCGAGATCCTGCGCGCGGGCCAGCAAGGCGTCATCGTGCAATAAGGCAATCTGGCACCCAGACCCGCAGTAGCCTTCGACCCCATGTATTCCTGACGTCACGATTACCAGCTTTCCGGCGTTTTCAGGGCCTATCCAAACGATGTCGGTGGCCAGCGTCTCGCCGTGCAAGCCTTTTCTTGCCGGCAGGATATGTTCCGTAGGGGCCAGGCCGCGTCGATGTGCGGCGGACAGGAATTTTTCTCTTGCTTCCTGATAGCTGGCCGAAAAACACTTCGGGATGTTTACGTCGGGCATCAGGCTCTCCCTAGAGCATCGTTGCGGGGCAGGCCACTTGCTTTATGGCCCGACTCAACCTCGTCGAGGTCGCCGCTGGTGCGATCGTCGATCCAGAATATGACGAGTGTTGAGATCAACGTGATCGCCAGCACGTACCAGACTGGGGCAAACATGTTGCCGGTCGCATGGACAAGCCAGGTAAGGAGAAAGGGGGAAAATCCGCTGAAAACGGCGACGACGGTGCTGTAGACCACCGACAGCCCGGTCGCTCGGACGTGGCGGGGAAACATCTCGGTCAACATGACCAATAGCGCCGGAAACTGTGAGGTCAGAAACACGCTGAGAACGGCGACCGAGACATACAGTTTCGTGGCGGACGGTTCGGCAACCAACCACATGAATGCAGGGAACAGGAGCGCCAGGAGGCACAGGCGCGACCATAGGATGGTGGGCTTTCTCCCCCATCGATCGGCAAGCCGGCCCGAAAGCGGTGCGAAGATGAAATTGACGATGCCGAAAACCACGCCGGCCCAGACCCCAACCTGTACAGGCAGCTTCAGTTCCCGGGCCGCGTATGTGGGCAGATAGAAGGCGATGACATAAATGCCGACTGTGCAGGAGACGAACAGAAGGCTGGCCTGGACCAACTCACGCCAGTGAGTGGAAAATAGAATGCGAATTTTGCCCCGCCGTTCGGTCTGAGCCGCCCCCGGGTCGTCTTCCGAATGCGTTTCGTGCAGTTGGCGGCGGATATACATTCCGATTGGCGCGATCGCCATGCCCAAGACGAACGGTACCCGCCAGCCCCAGCTATCCAGCGCATCCGCCGATAGATAAGAAATGACCGAGCTGGCAACGATGGCCCCGAACATGACGCCGAGCCCCTGGCTGGCGACCTGCCAGCTGGCCATGTATGCGCGGTCATTCCGCCCGGCGTACTCGACGAGGAAAGTGGTCGACGCGCCGACCTCTCCGCCGGCTGAAAATCCCTGGATCAGCCTGGCCGCGACGATAACCAGCGGCGCCAATACGCCGACTTGCGCAGGCGTCGGGGCAAACGCCAACATTGCGCACCCCAGGGCCATCAGGGTGATCGTCAGTCCCATGGCCTTCTTGCGGCCGTGCCTGTCCGCATAACTGCCGATCAGGATGCCGCCAAGCGGTCTTGCCACGAATCCCACTCCAAATCCGGCGATCGCGAGCAGGATCTGCGCATAGGGGCTTAGCGTTGGAAAGAAAATACGCCCGATGGCGCTCGTCATGAATCCGTAGACCGTGAAATCGTAGAATTCCAGAGCGTTGCCTACGGTTATTGCTGCGATCGCTCGCCGCCTGCCCAGTGGTGTGACAGTGGTTGTTTGGTCCATCTTTTCCCCAGTAAGTTTGATTTTTTGGGGATGCTAGACCTTGATAAGGCAGGCGAGAAGACAAGCGCATGTTGGAAGCGATAAGAAATACCTCTCACCCCTGAAGGCGATTGGCGTAGTACCGCAAGCAGTCGAGAAAATTCTGGGCAGCAGGCGTCAGGACGGCGTTTTTTCTCGACACTACGCAGACTTCCAGGGGCGCCAGCGCGCGCTCAAGGGGCAACTCGACCAATCCGTAATGGGGGAATTCGCTCGCCACCATCGTCTTGACAAAAACGCCGATAAGGTCGGAGTTTCCAACCAGTCGCAAGCCCATTGCGGTCGATGTACACGTCACGATCTGGCTGGGAGGCTGAGTATCGCTGTCGGCAAAGAGCTGCTTGAAAAGTGTCGGACCGGTTTCGTTGTCGTATGGCAGGAGCCACTCGGCCGCAGCCAGATCGGCATCCTTGAAGGACTCGAGAATCGGGGGCCCGGCACGCACCGCGGCGATCATCGAGGTTTTGTACAGAACACTCACCTCCCAATCGGGCAATGTTCCAGGAAGCACTTGCGAGACCATGAACTCGACCTCACCGCTCATCAGCCTGGGCAACGAGAATGGGATAGAGGCTTCGTTCAGCTTCACCTCGACGTGCGGGTAGCTTTTCCTGAAATGCGTGAATGCCGGGGGAAGCACGTCCAGGGCGGCGGCAGTTGAAATCGCGATGGAAACCAGGCCCTTCGAGCCATCGCGAATCTGGTCCAGCTCGTTACCCGCCCGCTCTATGTCGAAGTAGATGATCCTTGCGCGCTTTTCGAGTGCCTCGCCGAAGATCGTGGGTACTACGCCGGCGGTGCCGCGTTGAAAGAGCTGTACGCCGAGGCTCGTCTCGAGCTCCCTGGTCGCCTGGGTAACGGCGGGTTGCGTCAGGTTAAGCGCGCGAGCGGCGGCCCTGACGCTGCGATGATCGAATACGGCCAGAAACGCGCGGAGCTGATGGATTTTCACGTATTGCCTCGATATTGCCTGGCGGATATCTCGGTCGTTCGCGTATCAGCTAGGGGTTTTCGTTTACCCCGGATCTGGCCGCTCTGGCAATATGGGCTATTCCCACTGTCCATACCGCGCTGGCATGGACACGTCCCCGGGTCCCCGGCCTAGCCTTTGTATCGTCCCGGCTTGTGCCAGGCGATCAGCATTGCGTTCATCGCGAACGTTCCCAGGGCGGACCACAGTATTTTGGCCAAGGGAAGATAGGCC